>JABDLH010000217.1 GCA_013003145.1 Flavobacteriaceae bacterium
CTTTCCCGACCAGTTCTCCAAGGTTGCGATTAACGACAGAAACACCTCTTCTCCAGAGAGGTCTTTGTTCCGGTGTACCGCGAAGTTCCTTATTGTAGAATTCAAAATTTTCCTGGTCTATTTCTTCGCTCAGGTAAGGGGCAGCCGAATTAAGAGCGCTCCACTTAAGGTAGGTTTTCCAGGCACTTAGGTCTGTATTTCGCACTAGCTGATCCAGGGATTTGGTATAGTCCAGCATCATGACCACCAGTTTATCCTGGTCCTTTAGACCTGCGGCATCCAGGTAGGTATTCCAGTTAAAACGAGGCATCAGGGAATTCAGCGTGTCTACTGTCATCATGTTATAATTTGCCACCCTGTTCCTTCGTTGCTCTTTTGGCATTTGTTTTTCCGCAAGGGCAGTCTCTAACTTCATTATGTTTGAGGCTGCTTTCTCGCCGCCCTCAAGACCTGCCAATTGGAACATATTGCTGATGTGCTCCTGGTATTTCTGGCGGATCTCTTTAGAACGCTCGTCGTCTTTGAGGTAATACTCCCTGTCTGGCAGACCAAGCCCCCACTGGGAGGCATATACTACGTAATTCTGCGGATCCTTATAGTCCGGAGAAATGTAGAAGCCCAAGGGAACGTCTATCCCCATTTTATTTGCATGAGCAAAATACCGGGTCAGCTCTTCGTAATTACTGATGGATTCAATTTTAGAAAACTCGGCCTCCATAGGTTCCGCTCCCAAAGCATTGCGCTTATCCAGGTCCATATAGGATTTATAGAAATCTCCTAATTTCTGTTCATCGGATCCCTTTTCAGATTCGCCGGAAGCAGCTTCCTCGATGATTTTTTTTACATTTTCCTCAGCTTCTTCTCTCACTATGGTCATGGTCCCATAAGAGGATTTATCGGCAGGGATCTCGGTCTTATTGACCCAGCCACCGTTAACATATGCTGTAAAGTTATCCCCGGGGTCTACCGTAGTATCCATGTTCTCAGTATAGATTCCTGAGACCAGTTCTTTCTCATCTTCGGTCCGGGCCTCATTCTTACAGCCCACTATCGCCAACCCGGCTATGATTAGTGAGATGCTTTTAAATTGGTACATTTTCATTTATATCGTTTTTGGTTTTTGGATTAGGTGTACAGGGGTTAGTCGGCGATACAGGAATGCCGTTACAAGCTGGATTGTTAAAATTTCAACCGGAAAATATCTTTAAATTTCACCGCGATGTTGCTCCCTTGCTAACAGGGTGTTTTTAAGGAGCATAGCGATGGTCATAGGACCTACACCCCCTGGTACGGGAGTGATAAATGAAGCCTTTTTACTGACGTTTTCAAAGTCTACATCCCCTGCCAGGTAATATCCCTTTTCCCTGCTTTCATCCGGCACCCTGGTAATACCCACATCGATCACCACGGCATCGTCCTTCACCATTTCTGCCTTCAGGAAATGTGGCACCCCAAGGGCGGAAATAACGATATCTGCCTGGGAAATGATCTGGGTGATATTCTTGGTATGGCTATGGGTTAGGGTGACGGTCGAATTCCCCGGCCATCCTTTTCTGCCCATCAGTATACTCATAGGACGGCCCACGATATGGCTTCTGCCGATAACTACGGTATGCTTCCCTTTGGTTTCCACGTTATAACGCTCTAATAATTCGAGTATTCCGAATGGAGTAGCAGGAATAAATGTACTCATATCCAAGGCCATTTTTCCAAAGTTCGTTGGATGAAACCCATCCACGTCTTTATCCGGATCAATAGCCATGATTACTTTCTGGGTATCTATCTGTTCCGGTAAGGGTAACTGCACGATAAAGCCATCTATGTCATCGTCCTGGTTCAGCTGGTCGATCTTTTTAAGAAGTTCCAGCTCAGAAGTGGTACTGGGAAGACGGATCAGTGTAGATTCAAATCCAACTTTTTCACAAGAGCGTACCTTGCTGTTTACGTAGGTCATACTTGCCCCGTCATTCCCTACGATTATAGCCGCAAGATGGGGAACTTTCTCACCCCTTTCTTTCATCTCTGCCACCTCTGCGGCAATTTCTTCCTTGATCTGGTTAGAAATTTTTTTTCCGTCTAATATTTCCATAGAAAGGGAGTAAGTGTTTATTAAATTAGGTCAATTATTTTGCATTCATAAGACCGATCCGCTTACAAGCTGGCCTTTACTTTCATTTTTACAAGCCGGGGTTCTTAACCCCGCCCCGGTCTCAAGTTAAAGTTTTCCACTGCATAAAGCTTGCAGGCTGCTATTGCCGGTTTTAGCCCTAGAGACTCTAACTGTGTCCGGTATGTTCCTTCAGACCTCGAATTTACCTACCCGTAGGCAGGCCTCGAACCTCGAACTTCGAACTATTTCGGCATATTCTGCATCATCTGCATCATCTTCTTACCGCCACCGCCTTGCATCATCTTCATCATCTTGCTCATCTGGTCAAATTGTTTCAGCAGCTGGTTCACTTCCTTGATCTCCCTGCCGCTTCCTTTGGCGATTCGCTTTTTACGGCTGGCATTCAATAAGGATGGATTAGAGCGCTCATCCGGGGTCATCGAGTGAATAATGGCCTCAATATGCTTAAAAGCATCATCATCAATATCCAGCCCTTTTAAAGCCTTACCGGCACCCGGGATCATCCCGAGCAGGTCCTTCATACTCCCCATCTTCTTAATCTGCTGTATCTGGTTCAGGAAGTCGTCAAAGCCAAACTTGTTCTTTGCGATCTTCTTTTGCAGCTTCCTGGCCTCTTCTTCGTCAAACTGCTCCTGGGCACGTTCTACAAGAGAGACTACGTCTCCCATCCCGAGGATTCGGTCTGCCATACGGGAAGGGTAGAAAACATCAATCGCATCCATTTTCTCACCGGTACCGATGAACTTGATGGGTTTGTCGACAACCGATTTTATAGATAATGCAGCACCACCACGGGTATCACCGTCCAGCTTGGTCAGGACTACCCCGTCAAAATCGAGCACCTCGTTAAAGGCTTTCGCGGTATTCACCGCATCCTGTCCCGTCATGGAATCTACTACGAAGAGTGTTTCCTGAGGCTTTACTGCATCGCGGATATTGGCGATCTCCGTCATCATCTGCTGATCTACAGCCAAACGACCCGCGGTATCGAGAATAACGACGTTGTGACCATTCTTCCTGGCATAATCTATACCCGCCTGTGCAAGGGAAACAGGATTCTTATTCTCTATATCAGAATATACAGCCACGCCTATCTGTTCACCTACTACGTGCAACTGATCAATTGCAGCCGGGCGATATACGTCACAGGCGACCAATAATGGATTCTTGGTTTTTTTCGTCTTTAGAAAATTGGCGAGTTTTCCTGAAAAGGTGGTTTTACCGGAACCTTGTAATCCCGACATCAGGATTACCGCAGGATCCCCGTCAAGAGAAATTCCTTCAGATTCCCCTCCCATTAATTGGGTTAGTTCATCCTTGACAATCTTCACCATCAATTGCCCGGGCTGTAAGGATGTGAGCACGTTCTGCCCCAGGGCTTTTTCTTTTACCGTATTGGTAAATTCCTTGGCTATCTTAAAGTTGACATCCGCATCCAGTAAAGCACGGCGAACCTCTTTCGTGGTCTCTGCCACGTTGATCTCTGTAATCTGCCCGTGTCCTTTAAGAACATGCAGGGCTTTATCTAACTTATCACTTAAATTATCAAACATCGTCGTATCCTGTTTTCAAGAGTAGCAAAAATAAGAATATCAGACGGATGTGGGAAGGATGGGAAGCAGTTTTAAATAAGAAAAGGGCGGCTCCGTTTCCGGAACCACCCTTTTCAGCAAAATTGGGGCTAATCTTAAATTCTTTCAAATACCAGGATAGAGATCTGCCCGTTGGCATCAGATTCACTTCTCAGTTCAATCCGGCCTGCATCCGCAGAGTAAAAATCCCAGTCATCAGTAAGTTCATGTAAGGGCTCATTCTCACCTCCATTCAGGTACACCTTGAGCTTCCCTTCGCTATTTCTTAACACTCTCCAAAGGCCTGCCTCGGTATTCCCGGTATCACCCAGGGTCATACCCATGACGTGCTCAGCCTCGAAAGAGAAACTGTAAAGAGAAAACAATTCAGCTTCATCGATATTGCTTTTCACAAAGCTGGCCACACTCCAGGGTCCATCCTTCATTAATTCCCTGATGTCCATGACATCTCCATCTCCTGCATTATCTTCACAAACTCTCTGAAGAATAAGTTCATAACCTATATCTTCCACTTCAAACTTGAGGCGCTCATTCATCAGGTCGCGCACCGGCCATTCAAAGTTCACCGCAGGTTCTGCACCCATGGCGATAGCCAGGACCAAAACTCCTTCGTTATTCGTAGTAACTTCCCATTCGCCTTCAGAGACATTAACACCATTGCTCAGGGTCACATATCCCTCTGCATGGAAATTGAATTCGTAGCCTAACAGGCGCTCTATCTCCTCACCCTGGTTCTTCACTTTCTTGATCACCCAGGCACATTCCTTGAGGATATTTCTCAGGGTCTCTCCGGGGTTAGGTGCATCACAGAAGCGTTTCATGATGATCTTATTCCCACCTTCAGAAAAGAGTTTTATAGTACCTTCTCCGATCTCGTATACGAACCACTCCAGGTTGAAATCGACCAGTACATCAAATTCGAGTTTTAACAACACCCTGTTATTATCTGAGACACGGGTGGTCCAGGTTCCGACAAGATTATTACCCACACGGTCCTTAACTACTACTTTCCCATCTTCAGTGAAATTCATCAGGTACTCAAAATACTGGTCCGTCTGGTTCACCTGGTCACGTACCATTTCGTGTACCAACCAAGGGCATTCTACTAAATATTCATTCAGCCTTTCCTGGGTGAAATCATCATCATTATAATCGTTATCGTCATCCTCGTCACAGGCATCGTTGGCTTCCTCTATCAATCGAGCCAATTGCTCATTGCTGTTTACTTCTATTACTGTACCATCGTATAACTTCAGGCTAATAGGGAAACTGAAACTGGCCAGCTCATCTTCTCCCAGTTCCTTGAAGAAAAAACGTAACTGCCTGTCATTTTCAACAGTAACCCTGCTGGTTTGCTGAAGGGTACGATCAAAAGTGAAAAGAGTTAAAGGATAAACAAAGTCGATACATTCAATATCATCGTCCTTGCCGTCCTCTATACAATCGGCTGCAAGCTCCCTGAGCGCTTCCTTGCTGTTTATCACAATCTCGGCATAAGCTGCCGTGGTAATGGTGATCGGGAAAACTAATTCCAGGAAATCATCATCGATATCAGAGGCATCAAAGATATTTTCAATCTCCTGAAGATCTTCCCTGGATTCTATGATTATGATCTCACCATTGACATTCACCTCGTAAGGAAACTGTATAGCCAGGCAGCTGGCCTGGTCCACTATATTGTCGAATGAGCCGTCATTAGTGGCGGTACGCTCTATTAATACGGCTGTGGAAGAATTCGCTTCCAGGGTTTGTTGCTGGTTGTCCTCCGGCAATTCTTCAAACTCGGACTGGCAGGCTGTAAATAGCAATGTCATTCCCAATAAGAATGTATACACTGCAAAATGGATTCTATTTTTCATAACGATTTGGATTTTTAACGCTAATTCACATTAAAAACACCTGTGATAACATTTACCCTACCCCGATTTTTAATTTTTTTTCAAATATATTTGGGCTAACCAAATCCGAGCGTACGGTTTTTAAAGGGTTCAGGACTTATCCCCTTTACTAATATAGAACGCAGAAAGACAGAATTATTACCACTTTGAATATAGAAAATCACAACAATGTCTGCCAGGAAGAAGTATTCAGCTTCCTATTCAATGCACATTCCAAGGCAATATTCAGGTCTATCTTTTATAAATACGGGAACGAGGAGAAAGCATATGACGTTGTGCAGGAGGCTTTTGTTAAATTATGGGAGCACTGTGCCAAGGTCACTCCTGAAAAGGCCAAGTCTTACGTCTATACCATAGCGAACAACAATTACCTGAATGTGCTGAAAGCAGAGAAGGTAAGGATGAGATACAACAACAGTGGCCTGGAGAAAGACAGGACGCAGGAATCTCCTGAATACCTTTTAGAGGAAAAGGAATTTCAGCAGAAACTGGATAACGCCCTGAACAATTTACCGGAGAACCAGCGGCAGACCTTCCTGATGAACCGGGTGGAAGGCAAGAAATATGCGGAGATAGCAGACCTGGAAGGGGTAAGCGTAAAGGCCATTGAAAAAAGAATGCACCTGGCTCTAAAGACCCTGCGGGAACAAATTGACGGAATTTAATTAAAGTTGCATTATGGAACCTGGAACTCCAAACTCCAAACCCCAAACCCCAAACTCCGAACTTCAAACTTCGAACTTCGAACCAACAGGTAGGGTATTTTGTAACTGGGTTGTTATTAAGGTGTAAAGAAAGGAATCATGAAAGAAAATTATTTGGCAAAATGGTTGAACAACGAGCTGAGTGAGGCTGAGTTGGCAGCGTTTAAAGAGACTGCCGAATATGCATCATATCAGCGCATCATCGAGGCCAGTGCACGGATGGAAGGGCCTGCATACGACAATAAGGCTGCCTATCAGCAATTACAGGCCAAGCTTTCCGGAAAAGATAAGAGTAAGATGACCACCGGGAAAGTAATCCAAATGCGACCTGTAAGGAAATTGATGGCGATTGCCGCTGCAGTAGTACTCATGATCGCTGTTTCATTCTGGTTCGTCAATTCCCAAGAGGAGACCATAAGCACCTTATATGCCCAATCCACAACGCACACCTTACCCGATGCATCAGAAATTATTCTGAATGCCGGGTCCGAGATATCCTATAGCAAAAAGAAATGGGATAAGAGACGGGTGGTATCCCTGGAAGGGGAAGCTTTTTTTAAGGTGGCCAAAGGAGAAAGGTTCTCTGTTGCCACAGACCTGGGAGAAGTTTGGGTACTGGGCACACAATTCAACGTAGAACACCGGGATGAATATTTTGAGGTGACTTGCTACGAAGGCCTGGTACGTGTTAATTTTAACGGGGTAGAACAAGAATTACCTGCAGGGAGTTCATTCCTTGCCATCAATGGGAAAGTGATCCCCGTAGAAGGTCCCAATGCTGATGGTCCTTCCTGGCTCAACCAGGAGAGCTCCTTTAAAAGTATTCCTTTAAAATACGTTTTGGAAGAATTTGAACGGCAATTTGATATTGAGGTTGAAACCCGGGACGTGGACCTCAACCAATTATTTACCGGTACATTCAGCAATACAAATAAAGAATTGGCGTTGCAGAGTATAAGTTCACCTTCCAGGTTAACCTATGATCTGGATGGGGAGAATGTAATATTCTATGCCGAGGACACCCCATAAAAATTTATTCTTATTAGTGCTGATCCTGGTTAACGGCCTCTTCCCGTTAAATGCCCAGGAAGTACCCGGCCGGGAAACAGTTCCTATTATTTCTTTCTTACAAGATTTAGAGCGCCGATACGATGTTAAGTTTTCCTTCGTGGATGAAGATCTCGCAGATGTTGCGATACAGCGACCCCTAGGGGATAACTTAGACACAATTCTTTCACGCTTAACTGAGCAGACACAACTAAAAGTTCAAAAACTCAGTGATCGCTATTATACATTATCCCGAAGCAGGTTGATCGATGTCTGCGGAACAGTTCTGGACAACTTTGAGCAGAATACCATCGTCGGAGCTTCAGTAGAAGTGCTGGGGAGCAGCATCAGCATGATCACCGATTTTGACGGGAAGTTTAACCTGGAACAGATTCCCAGGGGAGCTACCCTGAGAATTCGGCATATAGGTTACAAGCCATTATATATCAACGCCTCTTACCTGATCCAAACCAATCCCTGTACCCGCATCCCGATGGCCCTCAGGTACGAGCAACTGGATGAAGTCGTGGTCTATAATATCCTGACCACCGGAATCTCGGAAATGCCGGACGGAAGCCTGGAATTAGACCTCGATAAGTTCGGGATTCTGCCCGGGCTTAGCGAACCGGATATCCTGCAATCCGTACAGGCACTACCCGGGATCAGGAGTATTGATGAAACGGTCTCTGATATCAACATTCGTGGGGGAACTAATGACCAGAACCTGATCCTTTGGGATGGCATCAAAATGTACCAGTCCGGTCATTTTTTCGGCCTGATTTCAGCCTTTAATCCCTACCTCACAAAAAAAGTGACACTAATCAAAAACGGAACTTCTGCCCAATACGGGGATGGTGTCAGTGGAATTATCCTGATGGAAACCCATGACAGGGTTGATGATAAAGCGTTTGGCGGAGCAGGGTTTAACCTCATCAGCGGGGATGCTTACGCCTATGTGCCATTATCCGGTAAGCTGGGCTTCCAGTGGTCTGCCAGGCGCTCCGTGACCGACTTCCTTAATACCCCAACTTACAAACAGTTTTTCAGCCGGGCCTTCCAGGATACAGAAGTAAAAGGCGATACCGGCGCGGATAGCGATATTACACAGGAGGAGGATTTTTATTTTTATGATTTTACGGCTAAGCTGATGTACGACATCAATGAGCAGCATAAAGCGAGAATCAGTTTCATTCACATCAATAACGATCTCGCCTATACAGAGACCGATAACCAAAGTGACCGGGAGAACCAGAGTACCCTGGACCAGACTAACCTATCCTTTGGCGCCGTTCTGCATAGCGACTGGACCGATGATTTCCACAGCAGGATAAATACCTATTACACCCGTTATAATCTCGATGCGAGAACCAGCACCAATGACGAAGAACAGCAGTTGTTCCAGAATAACAGGGTCCTGGAATCCTCGATAAAAGTAAATACCTGGTACGACTTGGCTGATGATCTCAGCTGGCATAATGGATACCAGTTTTCAGAAGTTGGAATCACTAATACAACAACGGTAACACAACCTCCCTTTAACAGCAATATTAAAGGGGTGATAAGAACACATGCCCCTTATTCTGAATTGGAATATAAAACAACAGACGGGGACCTCATGGCCCGGGCTGGTGTCCGGGTTAATTTTATCGAGAACCTGGATACATTTTCTGAAGTTATTATTGAACCCAGGCTGAATTTAAGTATGGCGCTGACCCGCAACTGGCGTCTCTCTGCTATGGGCGAGTTCAAAAACCAGACCACCAACCAGGTAATTGACCTTGAGCAGAACTTCCTCGGGATAGAAAAACGACGCTGGATACTTTCCGATAACCAGGGCCTGCCGGTGACCAAAAGCAAGCAAGGCTCCCTGGGCTTTAATTATGAAAAGAATAAATGGTACATGGGCCTTGAAACGTTCTACAAACAAGTAGAAGGTATCAGTACTGCAACCCAGGGATTCCAGAACCAGGATCAGTTTAACGGGGAGATTGGCAGTTACGATGTAAAAGGAGTAGAATTCCTGTTGAATCACCAGGCAGACCGTATCAGTGCCTGGGTGAGTTATACCTATAATGAGAATACCTACACCTTTGAAGACATCACTCCAAACCGTTTTCCGAACAATCTCGATATCCGGCACGCAGCGACCCTGGCCGGCACCTATACCTACAATCAGTTTAAGCTTGGACTTGGGCTTCACTATAGGACCGGTAAGCCTTATACGGAGCCACAGGAAGGCAATAATATTATTGACCTTAATGTATTTCCTAACCAGATCAGGTACCAGGAACCCAACAGCAGCAGACTTCCGGATTATCTCAGGGCAGATGCTTCAGCTATCTATGAATTTAAAGTCGGCCAAGGTATTAACGCATCGGTAGGTGCTTCCGTTCTGAACCTTCTGAACAAAAAAAACCTGCTTAATGTATATTACAGGCTGAATGAGCAGGATGAAGTGGAACGGGTAGAGAGTGCTTCCTTAGGATTAACCCCGAATATCAGTGCCAGGATAAAATTCTAAGCACTATTT
>JABDLH010000220.1 GCA_013003145.1 Flavobacteriaceae bacterium
TCTTATCCCTGATAAGATATAATCCCAGGTAGGTGATCAACCCGTTGATCGGCAGTAGCTCGTAACCAAAGACATAGCCGCCAAGTTGTGCTGCGGGGATATTGGCAATACCCATGATGAGTAATACCGATACCAGTGCCACGACCCATACATAGCGGTCTTTAATGGCATACCGGGTAAAGATGCCGAAGGTAAATAAGCCCAGTAATGGGCCATAGGTATAGGTGGCTACGGTGAGAAGACCATCAATCACGTTTCTATCCAGGACATATTTAAAGAGGATCACCACGGCGATCAGCAACAGGCTCATTCCAAGGTGGGTGGTTTTGCGGATGAGCTTACGTTTCGTCTCAGCTTTCTTCTGAATTCCGAGGAAATCAACACAGAAAGAGGTGGTTAAAGAGGTCAGGGCGCTGTCTGCACTACTGTATGCTGCGGCAATCAATCCAAGCATAAAAGTAATGGCTACAACCATTCCTAAGCCACTGTTCAGGGCGATCTCCGGGAAAAGCAGGTCTGCTTTAGGAGTGCCGTCCATCAGTGGGAGCCCTATCCCGAACTT
This sequence comes from Flavobacteriaceae bacterium, assembly GCA_013003145.1. Lineage (GTDB taxonomy): Bacteria > Bacteroidota > Bacteroidia > Flavobacteriales > Flavobacteriaceae > Zeaxanthinibacter. Next base: position 563 of record JABDLH010000220.1, read on the forward strand.
AGCCGAATAAATAAAAAGCAATGCCCCTAAGAGCAGGAACATCAGATTTACAGCCACGAGGACAATACTGAAGGTGACCATGTTGGTCTGTGCCTCCCCCAGGTTCCTGCAGGTGAGGTTTTTCTGCATCATGTCCTGGTCCAGGCCGGTCATGCAAATCGTTATAAAAGCTCCGCCCAGGAATGATTTCAGCAGGTTGTTTCGGTCCATCAGGCTATCTGTAAAAAAGACCTGGCTGTATTGCTGTAATTCTGAAGATCCCAGGAATTGTCCGAAACTCCAGTCCAGTTTATCAAGGATAAAGTAGATGGACAGGCCTACGGATACCAGCATAAACAGCGTTTGCAGGGTATCGGTCCAGACAATGGTCTTGATTCCTCCCCTGAAGGTATAAATCCATATCAGCACAACAGAGAACACTACGGTGAGTTCAAAAGGAAAGCCAAAAGCATCAAAGACAAATTGCTGCAGAACGATGGCAACCAGGAAAAGCCTGAATGCAGCGCCCAGTACTCGGGATATAAAAAAGGAAAGGGCGCCCACTTTATAACTGTAAAACCCAAAACGCTGTTCCAGGTATTCGTAGATAGAAGTTACATTGAGTCGGTAATAAAGGGGTAAGAGGATGTAGGCTACCACGAAGTAACCCGCGAGGTATCCCAGGACAACCTGCATATAGCTGAATTCCGAGCTTTGTACCCAGCCGGGCACGGAGATGAAGGTAACGCCGGATAATGACGCTCCTATCATCCCGAAAGCCACGATATACCAGGGTGATTGTTTACCGGCCTTAAAGAAATCCTCGTTAGAATCATTCTTCCCGGTGAAATAGGATATCAGTAATAAAAGAAGGAAATATGCGCCTATTAACAGCAGGATATGCGAAGCGGTCATGGAAATTTATTTCGGACGCAAAGTACGAAAACTTAAAACATTATGTAATTTTGCTTTTATGGAATTTTCGTCCAAATTACTGGAAAACGCTGTGCGGGAAATGTCCCAATTGCCGGGTATTGGTAAGCGTACGGCCTTAAGACTTGTGCTGCACCTGCTGAAGCAACCCGAGAGCCAGACCAGGCAGCTGACCGCTGCACTGAACTCGCTGAAGGAAGAAGTGAAATTCTGTCGTAATTGTCACAATATTTCTGATGTTGCCCTATGCGAGATCTGTGCAAGTCCGAAGCGTGAAAAGGAACTGGTCTGCGTGGTAGAGGATATCCGTGATGTCATGGCTATAGAAAATACCTCTCAATACAAAGGTCTGTACCATGTGCTGGGCGGCAAGATCTCACCTATGGAGGGAGTAGGACCACAGGATCTTACTATCCAGTCGCTCGTGGATAAGGTGAAACAGGGAGAAATCACCGAATTGATCTTTGCCTTGAGTTCTACCATGGAGGGGGACACCACCAATTTTTATATGTACAGGCAACTAGAAGGGTTGGAGGTGAAGATGTCGACGATTGCCCGCGGGATAGCGGTAGGGGACGAATTGGAATATGCCGATGAGGTGACTCTGGGGCGGAGTATCCTGAACCGGATTCCGTTTGAGGGTTCCCTGAAGTCGGGCTAAAAAAATGAGCAGGATTAAGGAATTCCAAGAATAGCCTTGATTTTTTATTATTTTTGCAAAAATTAATTTAAAAACTGTACCTGAACTAACAATATGTCAAAATTCGAATTAAAGTTACCGCAGATGGGTGAAAGTGTTGCAGAAGCAACCTTAACTTCCTGGCTTAAGGAAGTAGGGGATACCATCGACATGGATGAGGCTGTTTTTGAAATCGCCACGGACAAGGTAGATTCTGAAGTACCCAGTGAAGTAGAGGGTGTTCTCAAGGAAAAACTATTTGAAATTGACGATGTGATCAAAGTGGGCCAGACCGTTGCGATCATAGAGATAGAAGGAGAAGCCGCTGAATCTAATGGACAGGAGAAGGCAGAAGTAACCGAACCTGCCCCAGAGGAGGCAGAGGCAATTGAGGAGGAGATCAAAACAACCCGGGAATCGGTAAGTGCCGAAGCGACTGATTATAGCGATAGCGATCGGTTTTATTCACCCCTGGTGAAAAATATAGCCAAAGAAGAAGGGGTCAGCTTGGCAGAGCTGGACCAGATCACCGGTAGTGGAAAAGAAGGAAGGGTGACAAAGAATGACATTCTTTCATATATAGAGAACAGGCAGCCCGGGAAACCGGCTAAAGCGCAGGAGAAACAAGCACAGGCAGCTCCTGCACCCGCAGCGCAGAAAGAAGCAGCACCAGCCGCCGCACAGGCTGCCCCGGTGAAGGCCCAGGCCGGTGACGAAGTGATGCCAATGAGCAGGATGGGGAAACTGATCGCGCAGCATATGGCCAACAGCGTATCTACCTCTGCCCATGTTCAGAGTTTTATAGAAGTAGATGTTACCAAAGTGGTGCAGTGGAGGAATAAACACAAGGTATCTTTTGAGAAACGCGAAGGGGAGAAGCTTACCTTTACGCCCATCTTCATCGAAGCTGTGGCAAAGGCCCTGAAAAAACACCCCATGGTCAATATTTCATTGGATGGTGACTCCGTGATCAAAAAGAAGAACATCAATATTGGTATGGCAGCTGCCTTGCCCGATGGCAACCTGATTGTTCCGGTGATCAAAAATGCAGACCAGCTGAACCTGGTAGGTATGGCCAAGGTAGTCAATGATCTTGCGAACAGGTCTAGAACCAATAACCTGAAACCTGACGAGATCAAGGACGGAACCTATACCGTGACCAATGTAGGTACTTTTGGCAGTGTTTTTGGCACTCCCATCATTAACCAGCCGCAGGTAGGGATACTGGCATTGGGGGCTATCAGGAAAGT
>JABDLH010000227.1 GCA_013003145.1 Flavobacteriaceae bacterium
CTTAGCAAACTTAAGAGTACTTATGTAGAAGCCCTGCCCGAGCAGGTACAGGAAAGCACCGGGAGGGTACATACGGATTATATGCAAACAGTGGCAGCGACGGGCCGACTCAGCAGCAACAACCCTAACCTGCAGAATATCCCCATCCGTACAGAACGCGGAAGACAGGTACGAAAAGCATTCGTTCCCAGGAACGAAGATTATATTTTACTCGCGGCAGATTACTCCCAGATAGAACTCCGGGTGATTGCTTCCTTAAGTGAAGAATCCAACATGATAGAGGCCTTTAAAAAAGGAGAGGATATTCACGCTGCAACAGCTGCCAGGGTATTTGATGTCCCCCTCGAGGAAGTCACCCGTGAACAGCGGAGCAACGCCAAAACCGTCAACTTTGGTATCATATACGGGGTATCTGCTTTTGGGCTGAGCAACCAGACCGATTTGTCCAGGACAGAGGCTAAAGAGCTGATAGACACCTATTACAAAACCTATCCTAAATTACGGAATTACATCAGCGAGCAGATCGACTTTGCCCGGGAGCATGGATATGTGCAGACTGTATTAGGCCGGCGCCGCTACCTTAAAGATATCAACGGCAGCAATGCGGTAGTGAGGGGTGCAGCGGAACGAAACGCTGTAAATGCACCCATCCAGGGAAGTGCAGCCGACATCATCAAGTTGGCGATGATCAATATTCACAAAAAATTAGAGACCGGGGATTATAAGACTAAAATGCTGCTGCAGGTGCATGATGAATTGGTCTTTGATGTCTATAGACCTGAATTGGAGCGCGTAAGTGAAATGATACGATCAGAGATGGAAACGGCATTCAGCCTGGATGTACCTTTGGTCGTTGATATAGGAACGGGAGAAAACTGGCTGGAGGCTCATTAGTCTCCTTTAAAGCCAGATGATCATAGAAAAAGCGTACACCCGTTAGGCTGTACGCTTTTTCATTTGTGGTTGCTTACAAAATAAAGCGGTAAGTGGCCTTGATCAGGAAGGTGTTATCCGGTTTCTGTCCCAGGATCTGTCTGTCCAGGTTAGAACCCAGTGATCCCATAGGGTCACCAAAACCGGTTACTCCCTGCGACCATACAAAGAACAGCTCTGAGCCGGGTATATATTCCCATCGTACAACGAGGTTAGACCGGAATTGCACAAAGGCGAAATCTGGATCGGAGAAAGAATAATCGGTCTGTCCATCAAGATCCTCATCTACCAAGTATGTGCCTGATTCATTTTTTGATATCTGGTTTTCCGTAAACAGGCTTACTCGCTCATTGAGGTCTTCAGCCACTGGGTTCATCACACGATTAAAGTCTGAATACACCCCTCTCGAGATAAAGGGTTGCCCGTAAAACTGTATACTCAGGTTAGGATTAATACTATAATTGAACCTTAATGAGGTTGAAAATGTCTGCTGATCGATACCACCCAGAATATACCTTGGATCACCATTAAAGTCGGTCTCTGTCACATACTGTGTCTTATTGGGATTCTTTTCGTATTCCGTACTGAGGGAAATGTTCAGGGAGGAAAAAGGCTGGTATTGAAAACGCAGCACATAGCGTTCCAATGAAAAGTTGTCCTGTTTTGCCTGGCTGTTGACATAGCCCATTACAAAATTGAACTTCTTACTCTGGTCAGAACCAAAGAAGAGGAAGGCGTAGTTCTCTTCAGAATACCTCCACCTGGGGCCACCTCTCAGCACAGTATTACTGAAGATCCTGGGCTTATGAGCTCCACCTACTTCTGTCCACCAATTATTGATCCAGCTGATAAACCCATTGAATTGATATTGTATACGATTGTAATTTCCCTCGAAATCGTAATTCGTATTCTGCTCTATTCCCATGTTGATCTGACGGTACCAATCCGTGGGTTTCAGGAAGAGCCTGTACACCTCTGCATACTGCACTATTTCATCTGCCTGCCTGAGAAAACCTACATCATTTAACTCGAGCTCCGGCGATCTCCATAACAAACCACCCTCGTAACGCCAGTTACCACCTCCGGCCTTACCCATTTCAAATTTACCTCCTGTTCCTGTCAGGGACGTCCTGTTTGGGTCTACTTCCACATGCCCGGCATCTACCCGCTGGAACAAATGGGTAAGTCGCTGTTGGGTAATGCTTATGGCTTCTTCCGATCCCTGGACATTACTCAGTACCAGGTTTCCTTCTACATAATACTCCCGGTCTTTCCAACTATGGCGAAAATCGATCCCACCGGTATAGGCATTTCTATGTAGAAAACTGAGGTCATCCTGAATGTTCCTGTTGGTTGCAGTAAAGATGCCACCGATATAGGAATTCCTGTTATTGAAGTCTTTCTGAACCCGGCCGACGAGATAATTGGTCAGGGGTTCTACTAGTTCTTTGCGTTCCTCCCCGTCCTGGTCCACCACCCGTGCATACATATTTGCAGTAACACTTTCTAAGAGACCGACAGACCAGCCATCCTTGGTCTTCCCGGAGAATTTAGCAGCTCCCAGGATGGTGGTATTGGTTGGGGCATCTACAAATTCCCCATCTGCAGGACTTGCAAAACCCTGCGGACTACGGCCTATCCGGCGACTATAAAAAAGGTTGTCGTTACCACCGGCAAACCTGAAGTCAAAAATATTCTTATTCTCTACGAAGAACGGTCGACGCTCCTGGAAGAAGATCTGGAATCCATCTAAAGCGATGGCCCCGGGATCAGCGTCCACCTGCCCAAAATCCGGGTTTACCGTAAGGTCTAATGTAAGGTCGTTAGTAATACCTATTTTGGCATCCAGACCAACATTAAAAGGGTAATCGCTCCCATCGCGAAAAGGATTGCCTTCTTCTTCAGGGTAGGTATCATATTGACTTACGGCAAATGGCTGAATCTCCAGTTGTTTCTGAGGGGCGATATCCTGCAAACCGCGAAGCAAACCAAATTCACTCGTGAAACCGGCCACTTCCCTGGGGATACGCTGCCAGACCGATCGTTCATTATCACGAAACAAGGTCCTGAACACCTGCAGCCCCCAGACCTGCTCCTCGGCCTTTCCGAACTTCAACTGGCTGAAGGGGATCTTCATTTCTACCGTATAGCCCTGCTCATCAATTTTAGCATTGGTATACCAGATCGGGTTCCAGCTCTCATCCCAATTGTTTCCATTATCAGACATGAACTCTTCGCCCTTCACCCCGGCTGCAGTAGTGGTAAATGCAAACGCGGTACGTTTGTCGTGGTAACTGTCTATCATCACGGTTACCCTATCCCCCTGGAATGAATCTCGTCTTGATAATCTTCGCTCTATTTTCTGAGGTACGGAGTCAAAGCAACGGACGGCTACATAGAGAAATTTATCATCGTAGACCATTTTGAAATCGGTGGGCTGCCCGGGTGGAGTGTTCTCTGCCGGTTGCCATTCCACGAAATTTCCGTCCCAGGAGGCAAGTTCCCAGACGGGATCGTCCAGGTGCCCGTCAATTTCTGGAGCACTGTGATCAATTATCTTTGAAGCGGTGTAGGTCCGCTGTACTACTTCATCATTATCAGGTTGATACTGGGCCCAGGTTGTAGAGGCTAGTATAAGGAAGCATCCGACGGTCCATCCGGAAAGGCTCATAATAGGTTTGTTTGTATAGTTGTATTGAGAAAGACGAGCAATCTAAGCAGACGTTACAGTAAAGTCCTTTTTTTTAAAGGATTTTTAACATACTTTTGCAGATGGCTGGGAAATTACCCTCTCCCGTATTCCGGCTTTCACTTTTGTGGAAATAATTGATAAAAAAATAGGGAAACAACGGTTTGTAATTCAACTTAATAGTTGTACATTTGCAGCCCGCTAAACGGGATTGAAGTGTTTAATTTTTAAAAATATAGGTAGTGGATACATTAAGCTACAAGACAGTTTCGGCCAATAAAGCCACAGTAGACAAGCAATGGTTGTTGGTGGATGCCGAAGGACAGACGCTAGGAAGGTTAGCTTCCAAAGTGGCTAAGTTACTCAGGGGAAAACACAAGCCTAATTTCACCCCTCACGTGGATTGTGGTGACAATGTTATCGTGATCAACGCTGAGAAAATACAGATGACTGGCAACAAGTGGACTGAGAAGGTTTACCTGCGTTATACTGGATATCCAGGTGGGCAGCGTTCTGAAACAGCCCAGGAGTTGTTAGAGAAGAAGCCTGAAGCGGTAATCGAAAGATCTGTTAAAGGAATGCTTCCTAAGAACAAATTAGGCGCGGAACTTTTCAGGAACCTGAAGGTGTACGCCGGTGACAGACACCAGCAAGAAGCTCAAAAACCAACTGCAATTAATCTAAACGACCTTAAATAATGGACGTGATTCATAAAATCGGAAGAAGAAAGACAGCCGTTGCCCGTGTATACCTATCTGAAGGTAAAGGTAACATCACTATCAACAAGAAGGATCTTGCTCAATATTTCCCTACTGCAACTTTGCAGTACAAAGTAACTCAGCCTTTTGCCTTAACCGGTACTGATGATACTTTTGACGTTAGGGTAAATGTATTCGGAGGTGGTATTACAGGACAGGCAGAAGCGGTAAGACTTGCCCTTTCTCGTGCACTTTGCGAATTAGACGCAGAGCACAGGGGAGTTCTGAAGCCAGAAGGTCTGTTAACCCGTGACCCGAGAATGGTAGAGCGTAAGAAATTCGGACAGAAGAAAGCTCGTAAGAAATTCCAGTTCTCTAAACGTTAAGAATCAACTTCGCCGGTTTACCGGCGAATTCTTATTTTATATTAATAACCCAAGTTCATTGAAAGTCTACTCCTGGCAAACCGGGAGAGACCTCAAGGCATCCTGATCAGTTCATATTCAGCTCCTCCCGGAGTTAAATAGCTGTCGGGATACCCTTAGTTTAGCATCTAAATGCTCAAGGCGTCCCCCGGGATACCACTTGGGCATTGCTAATTCAACGGAACGTAAACTAAGTACATTAAAATGGCTAAAAAAGCTGAAGTAAAAGATTTACTAGAAGCAGGTGTGCATTTCGGCCACCTGACCCGCAAATGGAATCCAAACATGGCTCCTTACATCTACATGGAGCGCAATGGGATTCACGTTATCAACCTTTACAAGACTGTAGCAAAACTGGACGAGGCTAATGAAGCCCTCAGGAAGATCGCTGCCTCTGGCAGGAAGATCCTTTTTGTCGCTACTAAGAAACAAGCTAAGGACATCGTTGCCGATAAGGTAGCAGAAGTGAACATGCCATACATCACTGAAAGGTGGCCCGGTGGAATGCTGACCAACTTCGTTACTATCCGTAAGGCAGTAAAGAAGATGGCTTCTATTGACCGTATGAAAAAAGACGGAACCTTTAATACGCTTTCTAAGAAAGAGCGTCTTCAGGTAGACCGTCTGCGTGCTAAACTGGAAAAGAACTTAGGATCTATCGCAGATATGACCCGTTTACCAGGAGCATTATTCATCGTGGATACTATGCGTGAGCACATTGCTGTTAAAGAAGCTCAGAAATTGAATATCCCGATTTTTGCAATGGTGGATACCAACTCTGACCCACGTGCAATTGATTATGTTATTCCAGCCAACGATGATGCTTCCAAATCTATCGAAGTGATCATGAGCGAAGTTACCAAAGCAGTAGCAGAGGGACTAGCCGAGAGAAAATCTGATAAGCAGGGAGATAACGAAGGAGATGATAACGAGCAGACAAAAGCCGCTACTCCTAAGAAAAAGAAAGTAGTTACTGAAGCTCCTGCAGTTGCTAAGACTGAAAAGGAACCGGAAGCTGCTAAGAGAACTAAGACGATCGAAGAAGCGCCTGTAGTTGAGGAGAAAGCTCCAAAAGAAAAGAAGGAAGCTGCTAAAGCCGACGATCTTACCAAGATTGAAGGTATCGGACCGAAAGCTGCAGAAGCTCTTGTAAATGCCGGGATCAGTAGCTACGCTAAACTAGCCGAGTCCAATGCAGATGCTGTAAAGGAGATCCTTACCGAAGCCAGTTCTAACCTTGCTCACCTTGACCCGGGATCCTGGGCCAAGCAATCAAAAATGGCTGCAGATGGCCAATGGGACGAGCTGAAAGAATGGCAAGACCAAGCCAAAGGTGGCGTTGAGTAAATCATAGACTAGACTATATTTTTTATAACAGGGGTTGTTAAAAACCTCCACTAAAAAGAACAACAGATGATGGTAAAAGTTACCGCTTCAGAAGTTAATAAATTAAGAAAAACTACCGGTGCAGGTATGATGGATTGCAAAAATGCATTGGTAGAAGCAGAAGGCGATTTTGATAAAGCGATTGAGATCCTTCGTAAGAAAGGACAGAAAGTTGCTGCCAAGAGAGCAGACCCCGAATCTTCAGAAGGTGCAGCCATTGCCAAGGTAAATGGTGAGAACTCTAAGGGGATCATTATCTCCCTGAACTGTGAAACAGATTTCGTTGCCAAGAACGATTCTTTCGTAACATTGGCTAACGATCTTGCTGACCTTGCTTTATCCTATGATAACAAAGAGGCATTCCTGGGAGCAGATTTCAACGGGATGACTGTTCAGGATAAACTGACAGAGCAGACAGGTGTGATCGGTGAAAAGATCGAGATCGGAAGTTTCAGGACTCTTGAGGCTCCATTCGTAGGTTCTTACATCCATGCAGGGAATAAGATCGCTACATTGGTCGGACTTTCGGCTGATGTTGATGGTGCTGCCGATGCTGCCAAAGATGTCGCTATGCAAGCTGCTGCAATGAACCCGGTTGCCCTTGATCAGGACGGCGTAGACCAGGAGACTATTGCAAAAGAAATTGAGATCGCTAAAGATCAGTTAAGGCAAGAAGGAAAACCAGAAGAAATGCTTGATAAGATTGCCCAAGGTAAATTGGGACGTTTCTTCAAGGACAACACCCTGGTAAACCAGGATTTCATCAAGGACAACAAAATGAGCGTTGCTCAGTACGTGAAGTCTGTAAATGCAGATCTTAAAGTTACCGGATTTGAAAGGGTTGCCCTGGGATAATCTTCCTTTAAGGAACTATACCGAAGGCCATTTATCCAACGATAAATGGCCTTTTTTAATTCAGGTCATCGTCTTCCAGGCTAAACAGTTCATTTACCGTCTTTCCGAAAACCCCGGACAAACGCAGTGCTAATACTGTAGATGGGCCATACTTGCCCAACTCTATGG
>JABDLH010000235.1 GCA_013003145.1 Flavobacteriaceae bacterium
TACTAGGGCTCAGTGTAAAGGTGTTCTGGGCGTAGAGGCTAAGGGTTTCCTGTTTTACCGGCAAGAATTCCGGGCTATTAGCCTTATAATTACTGCTATAGGCATTTACGCTCAGGTAAAGGTTCCACCACTCCCTGATCTTTTTAGGATAAGAAACTCCAAGATTAATGATCTCCTGGTCTGCGACATTTAAAGTGGTCAGGAAATTCCTCCCATCGTCCGAGGCAACAGTGACCCTGGCAAAAAAATCTGAAATATAGGTATAACCCAGGGAGGTGGTGAGTCGATAATTATGGGTGTGAGACAATTTTAAATTATCGGCGTATTGAGGTTGTAGGAAGGGGTTGCCCTTACTAAAAGATAGTTCGTCCAGGGGGTATTCAAAGGGGTTCAGGGATTGGTAATTTGGCCGTTCTATCCGTTTGCTGTACGTAAGTGCCCACTGGCTTTTAGGGCTGGCCTGGTAGGTGAGTCCTCCCGAGGGGAAGAAGTTGGTATAATTCCGCTCTACCCTGTCATCTCCTGTTCCGGTGAGGGTTGTCAGCCTCCCGTCCGAAACGGTATTTTCCATACGCACCCCCATTTGCAGGTTCCATTTGTTCTTCTTGTAATTGTAGTTCAGGTAAGCTGCATTGATGTTCTCTTCATAATCAAAAGTATTACTGCGATCGGTATCGAGCAGGTCCTGCCCATTCTCACGATTGTAAAAATCAAACACATTGGAGGTAGTGACCAGGGATAATTTAAAACCCGCAGCGAGGACGCCTTTTAGGAATGGCTGCTCGTAGTCTAATCTTACCGTTGCAATATCAATATCAATCGGGGTGTCCTGGAAGGTGATATTTTCGCTGATCACCTCGGTTTCGTCCCCGTTAAAATACCGGTTGGGTAAAAAGGTGGTACGTTCGCTACCGTACCGCCCATAATCCAGGTCTATATTCAGTTCGTATCCCAGGGTGTCGGCATAACGGTAATTGAGGTTGGCATCCAGGTTATAGGATTTAAATTTATTGATAGAATTGGCTACCAGTACACTATCAAAGGATGTTTGCCCAACCGGGTAAATCGGGGTTCGGGAATACCGTTCCCTGTAGATATTGATAAAATTTCCGTTGAGCAAGACGCCCAGTGTACTTTTTCCTGAAGCGTACAGGTCGTAACCCAGCTTCAGGTTATTGGCGTTCCTGTCAATGATGCTACTGGTCCGGGCATCGAACTGGGTCCCCGACTGGGTTCTCAATAAATTGATAAAGGAGGTATTCTTCCCAAAGCCATTGCTGTAAGTTCCGTACAAGTTGCCTTTCTTTCCGCGCGTATTGAAAGTGACACTGCTGTTATACCGTCCAAAATCACCTACGGTCACACCAGCCGTAGCCGTTCCATTGGTACCGAGACTTTTGTCTTTTTTTAAAATGATGTTGATGATCCCGGCGTTACCGGCCGCATCGTATTTGGAGGAGGGTTGCGTTATGATCTCTACCGCTTCTATGTCTGTAGCCTGGAGGCTGAGAAGGTAACTTATCAGGTCTTCACCACGAAGGATTGAAGGCCTGTTATTGATGAAGAATTGTACGCCGGACTTCCCTTCAACGATGATTCCGCCATTATTATCAATGATCACACCGGGAGCTTTTCTCAATAGTTCAAATGCACTGGTCCCGGTAGCATTGATGGTATTTTCCACGTTGAAAACGGTCCGGTCTGCCTGTACTTCGATCAGGGGTTTTTCCCCGGTTACCGTTACTTCCTGCAGTTCTTCAACAGCTTCTTCCAAGATAATTGTTCCCAGGTCTAATGGGGTGTTACCATGGCTGATCCTTTGCCGATAGGGAAGCATCCCAACATTACTGATAGACAAGAGGTATTCTCCCGGCTTAATATTCTTAAGACTAAAAATTCCTCCTTCGTTACTGATAGTCGATTTTACCAGGGCACTATCCGAGGGTTGCTGTAGCAGGATGGTAGCAAAGGCGATGGGTTCTCCGGAATCGGATTGAAGGGTACCTTTGATCTCCTGTGCCTGGGATAACATAGAAAGGAAACAGGCGATAAGCGTAATTTGATTTTTCATTAATTATTTTATTAATTCACTCAAAGCTGCTTCCATATACAGGAAAATCCAACATCTTAAGGCTGAACCATCAATTTTACAAGACGAATTGTTATTAAATCTAAGAAGATTTTTTTTATTCTATGAAGTTATAAAGGGTTGAAGGGTATTGAAATACAGAGAGATAAACGAGACTTTCCGAGTTTTTGTAAACAGAGTAATTGCCCTCTTTTCTTTAAGTACTCCTGAATACATAAGAGGAATAATGTTCACTTCATGAAGCCTTCAAATTCCTATCTTTGCGTAAAATCACAACATGGATATTTCACTCATTCCCCAGATAAAACATACCGATAGCAATAACTTTTTCTTACTGTCCGGTCCTTGTGCGATTGAAGGCGAGGACATGGCCTTGAGGATCGCTGAAAAAGTGGTTGGTCTGACTGATCAACTCAAAATTCCTTATGTCTTTAAAGGAAGTTTTAAAAAGGCCAACCGGAGCAGGGCAGATTCGTTTACGGGGATAGGAGATGAAAAAGCCTTAAAAATCCTGAGAAAGGTATCTGAAACCTTTAAGGTTCCCACTATAACGGACATCCATGAACCGGCAGATGCTGCTATGGCAGCTGAATACGTGGATGTACTTCAGATCCCGGCCTTCCTGGTACGGCAGACCGACCTGTTGACGGCTGCGGCTGAAACCGGGAAAGCTGTGAACCTTAAGAAGGGTCAGTTTATGAGCCCCGAGAGTATGAAACACGCAGTGAACAAGATCCAGGAGTCGGGCAATAAGCAGGTCTGGGTAACAGATCGCGGCACCATGTTCGGCTACCAGGATATGATCGTCGATTTCAGGGGTATTCCAACCATGAAACAATATGCCCCCGTAGTGCTCGATGTCACCCACAGCTTACAGCAGCCCAACCAGGCCTCCGGGGTTACGGGTGGTCGGCCGGAACTGATCAATACCATGGCCAGAGCGGGTATCGCGGCCGGTGTTGATGGTATTTTTATCGAGACCCACTTTGATCCTGCCAATGCTAAAAGTGATGGTGCCAATATGCTGTCTTTAGACCGGATGGAGCAGTTGCTGACCAATTTGGTGAAGCTCAGAAACACTGTAAACTCACTCGACTGATTTGAATTAGAGCGCAATAATCGGATTGCTATGACGCGACAGGATTTTGGATCTTAAATCGCGCCATATTAACGCTTTAGGTAAAAGTTTGACGCAATCTGTATTAGTGTTAACCTAATGACTGTCTTCGCTTTAACATGCCCATAGGAATTAATAAATTGAAGGGTAATCCTAAAATTTAAAATTATTCCAATGGAAAATCAACTTGAAAATTTTGCCGACAGGGTGGTAGATTTCTTACCGGGCCTACTGGGTGCCCTCGTCGTTTTATTAATAGGCTGGCTGATTGCCAGGGGCATCAAGATGCTCGTAGTTAAGTTACTTCGTCGCACTTCCTGGGACGAAAAATTATTACGAGGCAGTAACGTCGATGATTCCAATAAATTTATCGGGAACATATTCTACTATATCATCATGATCATGGTGATCCTGGTCGTCCTGGAAATTTTGGGTGTGGACGAGGTACTGACCCCACTTGAGAACATGTTAGGGGAGTTCCTGATGTTCATTCCAAACCTGGTGGGTGCCGTACTGATAGGATTCGTCGGTTACCTGCTTGCAAAATTCGTGTCGAATCTCGTTACTATTGGCGGGAATTTCCTAGACCGACTCGTTGACAAAACAGGATTTAAGGATACTGACAAACTGGTATCTATCCTTAAGAAAATCGTTTTTAATATCATATTCATTCCTTTCCTGATCCAGGCCTTTAACGCCTTGGAAATGGAGGCTATTTCCGGGCCTGCCAACAGGATCCTTGCTGGATTTACCGAAATGATCGGACAAATCATCATTGCCGCGGCCATACTGCTTGTTTTTGTATGGGGAGGAAAATACCTGGCTCGATTCTTAGAAGACCTGTTCAACAGCATGGGAATGGACCGGCTGGCACAATCGCTGCGTTTACAGAATATGATAGGTGCAGGGCAATCTTTTTCCAAATTAGCAGCTAACCTCATCTATTTTTTCCTGGTCTTCTTTGGCGTGATCACAGCTGTTGAAATCCTTGGATTGGATCGATTGACAGAAACACTGAACCAGATCCTGGAGGTCACCGGGCAAATACTCTTTGGATTGGTTATCCTGGCCATAGGAAACTATATTTCCGTGATCATTTACGATACACTCCGGAAAGG
>JABDLH010000242.1 GCA_013003145.1 Flavobacteriaceae bacterium
AAGGATGAGATAGACCGCCCTGGGGTGGAAAATTGGTTTTTTACAATTGTATCGTAGGAGGAGTCATAGACGCAAGATACCTGCCATCTATCAGGAAAGGCATCCTTGAAGTTATGGAATCCGGTCCGCTCACGGGTTCCTATATCCGGGACATCCGCGTGATGGTCTACGACGGTAAGATGCACCCGGTAGATTCCAATGATATTTCCTTTAAGATCGCCGGTGCTCATGCGTTCAAGGAAGCATTCCTGAATGCCAAACCCAAATTGCTGGAGCCGATACAGGAGTTAACGGTGAAAGTACCGGAAGAGATGGTTGGAAGTGTTATGACCGACCTGCAATCAAGACGTTCTATTATACAGGGAATAGACAGCATAGACCAATACCAGATCCTGAAATGTGCCGTGCCCGAGGCCGAGCTGTTTGGCTATTCTACAAACCTAAGGTCACTTACGCAGGGGAAGGCTACATTTAAATCAGCTTTTTCATCTTTTAAGGCAGTACCCAATAACATACAGGCATCACTGACCAGCGCTTTAAGTTAATTAGTTATATTTAAAGAAAACTTATCTAATCATTTATGTATTATTTTATAGTTGCCCTACAGGTAATTGTGGGCTTAAGCCTTCTCAATGTTTGGCTGGTACAATACAACAAGCCCACAAAATACAGGGGAGGAGATGCCCAGAACATCCTGGAAGAATTTAAGGTCTACGGACTCCCGGAATGGATGTGTTACGTTGTAGGAACTTTAAAAGTAATGCTTGCCTTGCTGTTGATCGCGGGAATTTGGTTCCCTTCATTAAAACAACCTGTAGCACTGGCCCTGGCTGCTTTACTTGCCGGATCCATCATAATGCATTTTAAGATCAATGATCCGCTGATCAAATCTTTCCCGGCTGCTTTATTCCTGGTGATGTGTCTCCTGATTGCCTTCCTGGGTTAAATACCAAAATGTTCTAGCGTAAAATAAAGGGCAATATAAAGATTCAGTACTGCAAAGGAGAAGGAGGGAAGGGCCATTACTATGGAGTCTTTAATTTTTATTCTCACGATGAAACCCATAAACATCAGTATACTCAGGCCTGAAGCAGCAAGAATGATAAGAATATTTGAAAACCAGATACCTAAGAATATTCCGGTGGCCCCAGCGAGCTGCAAAACCCCGGTAAGCCGCCTGTATTTATCCAGGCCATACCTTATAAACTCACTTTTCATCTTAGGTGATGAAAGGCAGGCAATACCAAAGAAGATAAAAGAAAATACCGAGAAGAGCGTAAGGTAGTATATGAACTCCATAAAAGATTCGCTAATGAGCCAGGGGAGCGTCCCGTTGAGCAATGGAACCTGATAAAGATACGCCAATTGAAAACAATAGATCTTAAAGTTACACTGTTCATTAATGAGTAGAACGGAACAAACAATAATGGACAAAGAAGCCCGGGTCCATATCATAGGGGCCGGGATCAGTGGTTTAACCGCAGCTTTAGTCCTGGAAAAGAATGGATTCTCCCCTGTCATTTATGAAGCATCGGGTAGTGCCGGGGGAAGAGTAAAGACAGAAATCTTTAATGGCTATCATTTGGATATCGGCTTCCAGGTGTTGCTGGAGGCCTATCCTAAAGTACAGAAATACCTGGATATAGAGGCTTTGGAACCGATAGAACTCTGGCCGGGTGCCATGATCTTCAACGATGGTCACAGAGAAATCATCGGGGACCCGTTAAGAAATATCGCCCTGCTTTGGCCGACCATCAAGGCAGAATCTGCTACTTTTTCTGATAAATTAAAGGTGTTGCGACTCAACCTGGAATTACAATCCACCTCCCTTAATGACATTTTTAATGGAGAGGACATCCCTACTCGGGAATACTTGTTGCAGAAAGGGTTCTCGGATAGCATGATGACTAAATTTTTCATTCCTTTTTTCAGCGGAATTTTCCTGGAAGAGCAATTACAGACTTCCTGTCGCATGTTCAAATTTGTCTATAAAATGTTCGGGAAGGGAAATGCCCTGATTCCCAAGGATGGCATTGGAGTAATAACGGACCAGCTCGTATCAAAACTCGGCCGAACAAAGATCAAATACAACAGGCCGGTATACCGGGTAAAAGATGGGACAATCGTTTTTGAAGATGGGTCACAGCAACTATCCGATCGGATCATTATTGCCACTGCAGATACTAAGCTAACTGGCAGAACAGGGGAGAGGCCGCTGCGATGGCAAACCAGTGACACCTTATATTTTGAATCTCTAAAGGATGAAATTCGAAAACCACTTATCGGCTTAATAGCGGATCCTGAAGCCCTGATCAATTCGATCATCTACCTGCCGCAGGAATCAGCTGTTTCCAAGAAACCCTACATCTTGTCGGTCACGGTCGTAAAATCTCACCAGCTTAGTCCCGTGGACTTACAGAAACAGGTTGAAGCAGACCTATCCCGGTTTTGCGGTATCAGTGATGTGAAATTCTTAAAACACTATGCCATAAGGAAAGGATTACCCGTGGTTGAGGATCTAAAAAATCGCTTACCCTTGTCTGCATATAGATTGGATAAGAATACTTACCTGGCCGGGGATTACCTGCTGAATGGTTCTCTTAATGCCGCCATGGCCTCCGGGGAGGGCGCTGCGCATGCGCTGATTGAGGATTGTAATTTGACAAACTGATACTGTGTTCTTTACATCTTTATTTATACTACCTCCTTACACCATAGAGGCATATTTCTCCCTCCTTGTTAATTAAGAATATTTTAACATGAAAAGCCCTATTCCGGACCCGCCTTCGCTTGGAGGTTGGTTAGTGATTTAATTATCTTACAGGCTTAAACAAATACCACTTAAACAATGAACAAATTGCGAAAAAACTACTTTTTTGCCATTCTCTTTGTGATGATCCTGACCGCAACTACTGTAAGCGCTCAGGATTCTGTCATTTATAAGGGATTGGAATTCCGGTCCCTTGGCCCGGCCACTACCTCCGGACGAATAGCAGATATTGCCATTCATCCACAAGATGAGAACACCTGGTACATTGGTGTTGGCTCAGGTGGGGTATGGAAAACAACCAATGCAGGAACCACCTGGAAACCCATTTTTGACGACCAGTCTACCTATTCAATCGGCTGTGTAACCATAGACCCTAATAATCCCAGTACAGTGTGGGTTGGTAGCGGTGAGAACGTCGGTGGAAGGCATGTTGCTTTTGGTGATGGAATTTTTGTCAGCCATGATGGTGGTAACAGCTGGAAGAACATGGGACTTAAAAATTCTGAACACTTATCTAAGATCATCGTTCACCCTGAAAATTCGGATGTGATCTTTGTAGCTTCACAGGGGCCTTTGTGGAGTAAAGGCGGAGAACGAGGATTCTACAAATCAACTGATGGCGGGGAAACATGGAACAGGACACTGGGTAACAGTGAATGGACCGGGGTTACCGATATAGCCATGGATCCTTCTAATCCTGATGTGCTGTATGCCGCTACCTGGGACAGGCACAGAACCGTAGACAAGTACCTTGGTGGGGGACCGGGATCCGGCCTTCACAAAAGTACGGACGGGGGAGAGACCTGGACAGCACTCAAAAATGGAATTCCCAATGCCAAGCTTGGAAAAATAGGAATAGCCATTTCTCCTTTTGATTCCCAGACCATCTATGCTGCTATAGAACTGGAGCGTCTTAAAGGAGGTGTTTTTATCTCCCGCGATGGCGGAGCTTCATGGAGCAAGCAATCCGATGCCGTTTCCGGTGGGACGGGACCCCATTACTACCAGGAATTGTATGCGTCACCACACCAGGAAGGACGCCTGTACCTGATGAACAACTACGTGTTGATCTCTGATGATCACGGGAAGAACTTTTCTCGAATGAACGAAGATAAAAAACACGTTGACAGTCATGCGATGGCCTTTAAAAAGTCTGACCCTGATTATGTATTATTCGGAACTGACGGTGGATTATACGAGTCTTACGATCTTACAGAGACCTGGAGATATTTTTCTAACCTGCCGATCACACAGTACTACAAGGTAGCCGTAGATGATGCAAAACCTTTCTACCATATTTATGGAGGAACCCAGGATAACGGTTCACATGGAGGACCATCACAAACTACCAGTGAAGGTGGGATTACCAATTTTGATTGGTGGAAAACACTCGGTGCAGATGGTCACCAGTCGGCTACAGAACCCGGTAACCCGGATATCACCTACGGTGAATTCCAGCAAGGTGTGCTTTGGCGTATCGACCAAAAAACCGGTGAGACCGTTTATATACAGCCTCAGCCCGGACCTGGAGAGCCTCATGAGCGTTTTAACTGGGATGCACCTATACTGGTGAGTCCTCATAAACCGTCCAGGATTTATTTTGGCTCCTACCGTGTCTGGAAATCAGAGAACAGGGGAGATGAATGGACGGCTGTTTCCGATGACCTTACCCGTAATGAAGAGCGCATGAGATTACCGATCATGGGCAAGAAACAAAGCTGGGACAATGCCTGGGATGTGAATGCTATGTCTGAATACAATACGATTACTTCATTATCAGAATCACCTGTTAAAGAAGGAGTCCTCTATGCAGGAACTGATGATGGGATGTTATCGGTATCTGAAGATGGCGGTAATACCTGGAGGAAGATTATGCTGGGTAATATAAAAGGGGTTCCGGACAGGGCTTTTGTAAACGATGTACGCGCAGACCTATTTGATGCCGGTACAGTTTACCTGGTTCTCGATAATCATAAAGAAGGAGACTATCGGCCATTCTTGCTGAAAAGTACCGATATGGGACGCAACTGGACCAAGATCAATGCCAACCTTCCGAATCGCTTACTCACATGGAGGATTGTACAGGATCATAAGGATAAGAACCTATTGTTCGCTGCAACAGAATATGGGGTTTACATGACCAAAGACGGTGGGAACAGCTGGACCCAACTCAAGGGTGGGCTTCCTACTATCGCGTTCAGGGATATCACCATACAAAGGGACGAAGATGACCTGGTAGCTGCCTCATTCGGACGTGGCTTCTATATCTTGGATGATATCAGCCCCCTGAGATCCATGAATCAATCCATGGCTAAAGAAACGCAGTTGTTCCCGGTAAATACCACTCACTTATATGTTCAGCGAGACGGTATGGATAGCCAGGGTCATACGCACTATACAGGGGATAACCCTCCTTTTGGAGCAGTGATTACCTATTACCTCCCGGAAAAACTGAAAACACTCAGGGATGAACGCCAGGAAAAAGAAAAGGCCATGAACAAATCCGGTAGTGATATTGAATTTCCCGGATGGGAAGCCCTGGCGGAGGAGGCCAACCAGCAAAAACCGGAGTTGGTGCTGACCATCAGGGATGCGCAGGGCAACGTGATCAATACGGTTGACGGAACCAATAAGAAAGGATTTAATCGAGTTGCCTGGGATCTCAGGCATGCGGATAGATCTGGGGTTTCCCTGCAAGCACCCAGCGGTGAGGGAAATCGTTGGAATCGCAGATCCTATTATGTCACCCCTGGAACCTACAACGTAACCCTGTCCCAATGGGTAGATGGTTCCCTGCAACAATTGGCCGGTCCTGAAAGTTTCGAGGTAGTTCCTCTTGCAGAAGGAGCTCTTCCTTCTAAATCAAAAGAAGAGATAGAGGCATACAGGGAAAAGCTTAACAATTTCCAGAGCGAAATGTACGCCGTCAGGAATACCCTGAAGGAAAGTGTTGCTAAAGTTTCTGCAATGAAACGAGCACTGGACAAGGCCAGTAAGCCAAGCCCTGAACTTTATAGCCGTATTTACGAGGCAGGACAGGAGTTACAGTCTTTACAGACCATCATGGAAGGTAATGCCGCCAAGAACGAGATAGGGGACAGGAACCCGCCATCTCCGGGAGAAGCGCTGAGCGCTGCTTCAAGAGGCCTGTCTAATACCTATGGTCCTACGGCCAATCATAACAAGGCTTTGGATAGAGGTATCTCGCAACTGAATACAGTGGAGACACGCCTTAAAACAATGATCAATACCACGATTCCTAAGCTGGAAGCAGAGCTGAAAGCAGCAGGCGCACCGGTGATAGAAGGTCAGGGCCTGATCGATTAATAATACATATCATATCACCTTGAAAAAAGGGTTTGTTCCAATTTACTGGGCAGGCCCTTTTTTTTTTCCTGAACCGCAAATCCTTTGAACACATATAAATTGTTTAAGGATACCCCCGAGCCTCCTATAAGCCCTATTTTTGTGTATACCCGGATTTATTATGGCGATACTAGGAAATATAATCAAAGGAGTGATAGAGGTTAAGGACGCCTTAACTACAGCATCTGACCCCATCGAGGAACAACGGGAAGTACTTAGGCATTTACTGACGACAGCTAAGGATACTGCATTTGGGCGGGAGTATAATTTTGAAGCCCTGCTACAATCTGACAATACTGAAAAAGCCTTTTCAGAAGCCATACCGTTCTATGACTACAATGAGATGTACGAGCGCTGGTGGCAAAAACAACTGGATGGGGAGGCAGATATTACATGGCCGGGTTCCAGTACGTATTTTGCCATGAGTTCAGGAACAACCGGGAAAACCAGTAAAAGAATACCGGTGACGGATGCTATGATAGAATCAATCAGGCAAGCCGGGATAAAACAGGTTTTTTCCTTGAGCAACTTTGAATTTCCTGCCGATTTTTTTGAAAAGGAGATACTGATGTTAGGTAGTTCTACAGACCTGGAAGAAAACGACGGTCGCTTAGAGGGTGAGATCAGCGGTATAAGCGCCAGTAATATTCCATTCTGGTTCCGGAAATACTACAAACCGGGAGAAGAGATCGCGGCAATAGATGATTGGGACAGGCGTGTGGCACAGATAGCGGAAAAAGCTCCGGATTGGGATATCGGGGCACTAAGCGGGATTCCTTCGTGGATAGAATTAATGTTGGAAAAGGTGATTGAAAAACATGGTTTGGACCATATTCACCAGATCTGGCCGAACCTGCAGGTATACACATCCGGTGGGGTTGCATTCGGGCCCTATGAAAAAAGCTTCAGGGCCCTGATGGGTTCGCCGGTGACCGTGATCGATACCTACCTGGCATCCGAGGGTTTTATCGCATTTCAATCACGCCCGGAGACCCACGCGATGAAACTGATCACGGATAATGGTATCTATTTTGAATTTGTCCCTTTTGAACCGGAATATATCTTACAGGACGGTTCGATCACCCAGGATGCACCTTGCCTGAATTTGTCCGAGGTAGAAGAGGGGAAAGATTACGTTCTGGTGATCAGTACGGTGTCCGGGGCCTGGCGATACCTCATTGGGGACACTATTAGTTTTACTAACCTGGAACGGGCCGAGATCATTATCACGGGCCGTACCAAATTCTTTCTCAATACCGTGGGTTCCCAGTTATCTGTAAATAAATTGGATGATGCCGTAAAACAACTGGAAGATGAACTGGAATTGAAGATCCCTGAGTACACATTGTGTGCTAAGCGATATGAAGATGGGTTTTACCACACATGGTACCTCGGCACAAAAACGGAAATGGAAAATACCCGCATAGCCGAAGTACTGGATGAGTACCTGAAAGAGGCCAATAAGAATTACCGGGTAGCCCGATCAAAGGCCTTAGAAGGCGTAAAGGTACACTGCATAGCTCCTTCGGTATTTTACGAATGGAACGGTCGGAACAAGAAAAAAGGAGGGCAGGTAAAAATGGAACGGGTTATGGGAGAAGATAAGTTCCGGGAATGGGAAGAATTTGTAGCCGGGGAAATCAACAACTGATCCCTTAACCGGCTTTATTTCGCTCCGCGACCATTTCCATAATTTCTTCCGGACTCAGGTAAAATTTTTTGATCCGGTTCTTGTACTCCGGTGAAATTGCTGCATGGTTTAATATGAAATCCTTGGTCTTCAGTATATACTGCTCCATTCCGTTAGCCACCGCGAAGGCGTCTGCCGTACGTTCGGCCGCTTTGATAGAATTGCTGAAGAATAAGTACCTGAAACCAAACCACATTAAATTTAACCCGGATCTGTGGGTATAGTCGAGGATATGCCCTAATTCGTGTCCCAGCCAGCCTATCATGATCTCAGGCGGAATATCCTTGGTTCTGAACTCCTGTCCGGAAATCTTAAACCGGTTACTGATCAACACATAATATTTTCTCTCTTCCTTAGCGCCCAGTATGGTTTTAAAGTCCGGTTGAGCCTGCATGGTTGATTTCCTGATATCTTCCTTGAATTTAAAGGTAATATGGGTTTTAGCTAAAACCGGGTAATAGGAGAGGGCTTTCCGTGCTTCGCTCTCAATAATTGTGGGAACGGAGTGGTAGGGAGAGATTTGTTTTTGATCCATTTCTTAAAGGTAAAACTATAGAGTATAATAAAAAAAGGCCACCCTGCTGGTGGCACTTTTCTTTTCAATGCAATGGTTTATTATTTGGAGTTCACAATAAATGCATGAATCACCCCGGGCAACCAGCCCAATAAGGTCAGTAATAGATTGATCAAAAATGTTCCTCCCAAACCGTGCTTTAGAAATACAGCTAATGGTGGCAGGAGAAGATTTAATATAATGGTAACTAAAGACATATTCTATTGTTTTAATATTTCATCTTAATATGCCAATTCTTTGGCAATCCCCCGGGTGGCATCGAAATAATATTTAGTCCATTCCAAGGAAAATTTATAATCCTCCTCCAACTTTAGCTGTACCGTGGTTAAAAGAGCATGATTTTAGAGTAATAAAAATCGTATTTTTAAATACTAAACCCTGTATTGCGAAAAATGTAAATATTCATAGCCTCGTGATGCTGTATTTAGTTGTTTTTCCTGTCCAGGTGTTAGCAGGAGAAGAAAAAGTCCTGTAATACCTTACTCGAATTTTTAAAAATAAACATTTAAATAATAATACATAAGTTATTGATAATAAACATTTTAAATAATATAATATGAAATTTATAAGAAGAGCTAAAGCGCAGTGGAAAGGAAGTGGGATGGAAGGATCCGGGAAACTGTCAACCCAGAGCAATGTACTAAAAGACACATCATATTCCTTCTATACACGGTTTAAGGATGAAGTAGGAACCAATCCCGAGGAATTGGTAGGAGCGGCACATGCCGGTTGTTTTGCCATGCAACTCAGTTTTGTATTAAGTGAAGAAGGGCATGCCCCGGAATCCTTAGATGTAGATTCCAAGATCACCTTTGAAGATGGGAATATAACACACAGCACCCTTATCCTTTCAGCGAAGGTTCCCGGTATCGAAAAAGAAGAATTTGAAAAGCTCGCTCAAAAAGCAAAGGACATCTGCCCGATCTCAAAATTGCTGAAGGCCGAAATTATCCTTGAAACCGAGTTAAAGAACTGATAGTATCTACTCGTTGAAAAAGCCCGATCCGGGCTTTTTTTATGCGATCTCTGGTGCTTTAGCAGGCTCAAAAGTGGTAGGTAATTCAAAGACCTTTAAGCCAAAATAGGGTGTTGCGGCGATCAGGTGATCAAATATATCAGCCATGATATACTCATAATTTTCCCAGCGCTTATCTGTACTAAAGGCATAGATCTCTATAGGTATACCCTGGGGTGTGGGCGCCATCTGCCTGCACATCAGGGTCATCTTTTTGTTGATGGCCGAATGCTGTTCCAGGTAAGTTTCTGCATATTTCCTGAACAGCCCTAAATTGGTCAGGTTCCTGCCATTGATGGGAAGGGATTTATCGGCCTGGTGGTCCTTGTTATGCTGATCAATCTTTTCGCTTCTCTGCGTAATGTAAGCTGCGATCAGCTGAATCTTTTTCAAGGACTCCACTTCTTCTGCACCGAGGAAACGAACACTGCTCTGCTGCAGGATGATCGCTCGTTTAATACGCCGCCCACCGGATTCGCGC
>JABDLH010000250.1 GCA_013003145.1 Flavobacteriaceae bacterium
ATATCCGCCATCATGACATCCACGCTTACCGGGGAGTATAGCATGGGTATATAATTAAAAATCATAAACGTGATGAAGCCTACCGGAAGTACCCAGTATTTCCAGAGGCCTAGATCGCCCCTATACCCTTGTTCTATGTACATATTCTGCTAATGATTGTTGGGTCCCATTTTTTTTCAGGACTGTAATATAAACATCCGTTGCTTACCGTAAGCGGACTTTCAAAGTTGTTTGTAAAAAGGCTGCCCGTACCCAGGCCTTGCGGCATATCGCTTTCCAGGGTAAAGGTCCACTGGGCAATAGCATTAAGACCTACATTACTTTCCAGCGCACTGGTAATCCACCAGCCACAGCCTTGTGCTGCAGCGATCTTAATCCATTCTTCACTGCCTTTGTATCCCCCAACCAGGCTTGGCTTAAGAATAATATACTGGGGTTTTACCCTGGCCAGAAGTTCTTCCTTCGTTGCTGCAGTATGAATACCGATAAGTTCCTCGTCCAGGGCAACGGGAATGGGTGTACTGGCACAAATATTACGCATTAATTCCGGTTGTCCCTGCCTAATGGGTTGCTCTATGGAATGAATTTCAATAGGGGCCAGCTTATCCAGTTTTCGCAGGGCTTCATCGGGCGAGAACGCTCCGTTGGCATCTACCCTGATCTCCAGTTCAGATGAAGGGAATACTCTGCGTATCCCCCGAAGCAGGGCTAGTTCTGATTCAAAATCTATGGCCCCGATCTTCATTTTAAGACATGTAAAGCCTTGGTCAATCTTTGGCTGAATCTGCTGCTGCATATAGTCGGGATCCCCCATCCATATCAGCCCATTGATCGGGATTGGCGCTTCTTCTTCGGTGAATGCTGAAGGAAACAAGTGGAAAGGATGTTCAGCTGAGAGGGACTGCATTGCTTGTTCCCAGCCAAAAAGAATGCTGGGATATTGCCATAATTCGGCTCGTATTTCTTCAGGGGAACACTCTATATTCTCGCATAACCATCGAAGCCTATCTGCATAATCCGGAAGATCATCAGCACTTAGCCCCCTGAACAGACCACACTCGCCTATACCCAAACGGGAATCCTGCTCCAATATGAGAAACCAGGTCTCTTTCTGCCGGAGCACGCCCCTGGAGGTCCCTCCCGGTGTTTTAAAGTTGAGTATATATTTATGGTAGCTGGCTTTCATCCAATAGGGCCAAATTTAAGTAATTTTCACTTCTAAAATAAAGTGATGTCAAGTATCTCCGGTAAGTGCTGAGGATGGAACACCAGGCCGACGGCATACAGCTTACCTTACTTTGTCCCGCTTATGGGCAAACCTCCATTGCAAAGTATGCCCTGCGGGTGGTGGGGAAAAGCAAGGTCGCACGGATAAGGCTACGGAAGCAGGCCTGGAACCTGCTACTGCAGCACTTAAAATGATCAATGCCATTAATGCATCCAAATACGAAGTGTATATTGGCGGTAAGGAGATCCTTGGAGTTTACCTCAAAAGATGGTTCCCGAAATTATAGCATAAAGTGGTGATGAAAAGCCAGGTAGTTTGATCAGAGCTGCAGGCTGCCACCAATTTCCAGAAGGTGTAATTCTTTCCCGGCCTTTTTAAAGGCATTACGGGCCTGGTCATGGTCAATTTCTATATAGCCGAAAGTGTCATAGTGATAGCCCATCACCTTGTCACATTTTATAAAATCTGAGGCAATTACAGCATCATCTATCCCCATGGTAAAGTTATCTCCTATGGGAAGGATGGCCAGGTCTAACTGGAACCGCAGGGGAATCAATTTCATGTCACTACTCAGGGCCGTATCCCCCGCTATATAAACTTGTTTACCCTCGGCCGATAAAATAAAACCACCGGGCTGACCACCGTAACTACCATCAGGAAATGAAGAAGTATGAATGGCATTCACATATTTCAGGCTGCCAAAACTAAAGTCCCAGTTCCCTCCGTGGTTCATAGGGTGTGCTTTAAAACCCTTAGCTTCGTAATGGCTGGCAATTTCATAATTGCTCACAATAGTAGCACCGCTTTGTTCAGCTATGGCCTCTGTATCGAGAATATGATCCTGGTGGGCATGTGTAAGCAGGATAAAATCCGGGTTCAGGTCCTTAATGTCAATTTGGTCCTTAGCCTTATCATTGCCGGTGATAAAAGGATCTACTAAAATCGTTGTACTTTTTAATTGTATAAGAAGGCTGGCATGGCCCAGGAAAGTAATTTTCATCTGTTGTCGTTTTCTGCCTAATTTAACTATTTAAAGTTAAACCAGAAACGAACACCTTCGGTAGTATTATCAATATTCAGAGTAGACTGCAGCTGGTTCACCAGTCGATTCATCAGTCGTATCCCCATAGAGGAATTTGCGCGTTCGTCCGAATCTTCGGATAATCCCACCCCGTTATCCGTATATTCAAAAAAGCCCTGGTCCCCGTTCTTTCTCAGGTGAATGTAGATCTTACCGTTATCCACGTGTTCCGGGAAGGCATATTTGAATGAATTAGAGACGAGCTCGTTCAGGATGAGGCCAAAAGGAATGGCCCGGTCAATATCCAGTTCTACTCCCTCTGCATCTATAGTAATATTAATACTGTGGCCGCCTTTCTTAAAGACCGACTGCACACTGTTCACCAGGCTCTCTATATATCCCTGCATCTCAATAACAGACAGATCGTCGTTCTGGTATAATTTCTGGTGAATAAGGGCCATGGCCTTGACACGGCTTTTCCCTTCCTCCAGGGCTTCTATAGCCGCTTTACTCCGGGTATTTTTTGTCTGCAGGCTTAAGAGACTGGAAACCATTTGCAGGTTGTTTTTAACCCGGTGGTGAATCTCCTTCAGCAGGGAGTCTTTCTCTACGAGCGAGTTCTCTATTATGTGTTTCTGTTCTGCAATAAGCCTCTGGTTCTTAATACTCTTTAAGTAAGCATAGACCAGCCCGGCAAAGCCCAACAAGGTAAATATAAGACTGATGAAGACCAGGTTGATCCGTTCATCCTTTGCCTGCATTTCACTCCTCGTCCGCTCCATTTCCAGTTTCTGGGCATCGATCATCCGCCTGGAATTAGCCAGGTCTTCCTGGGCCACGACGGCGACCAACTGCTGTTTTTTAATAGAGGATTCGTTGAAGTCTATAGAATCGAGTAAACGGAAATTCTTTCTCAGGAAAAAGCTTTCGTTCCTGAAATCCTGCATTTTGTTATAGTAGGCAGCCAGTAAACGATTCTTTTTCAGGATATTTTCCACCTTCTTAAACTGGAAATTCTTATCCAGGTACCGTTTGGCCATATCGTAATTCTCAAGCTGCAGGTGAGCCTCGGCCAGCGCCAGTGAATTTTCTATCACATCCGAGGAATACTGGCCGATCCGGTTCTCATCAATGATCGCGATACTGTTTTCCAGGTACGGAACAGCCTCTTTATACTGCCCCAGCTGAACATAGCACTTACCGATATTACCTTCTATCACACCACGCAAAAACTTCCCCTTTACGATTTCTTTCTCGGTCTTAACCCGGCTGAGGTCGTTCAGGAAAACCTCTATAAAACCTTTGGCTTTAGAAAGGTTTGTGATGGCAGTAGATGGAGATTTATCAAGTCTCAGGTAATTCCCGACATTGTTGTGATACGCTGCCAGCCCGTAAAAATCATCTTCAGCTATCGTTTTCTTCACCTCCATGATGTAATCATTCATGGCCTTACGGTGCAACCCAAGGTTAGAATAGATATCGTAAAAGGCTATGTTTTCAGTAATACCGAGTTCTCTTTTTTCTTTCCTGATGTCTATCTGTTTGTCAAAGAACTGCAACTGGGCGTAAGTGTCGTCCATCAGGTCTAACAAAATTTCTTTTGTTTCCGGCTGCATGTGGTCTTTCCCGGTATATAGAACATTGGCAATGGCAATGCTCTTATCATAATCACCCATATCGTAATAGATCTGGGCCTGCATTAGTCGGAACTGTTTTGATGCAAGGGAGTCCCCTACCTTTTCTGTTATGTTCAGGTAAGCGTTGACCACGTCAAGCCAATCATAGGCAGAATTGTCATTATAGCGGTTAGGGGTTTCAAAAAAGAAATTAAATTTCTCCGTCGGATCTTCAGTTTCTTCAAAGCGTTTCAGCAAATTGTTCTCCCCGCTGAATTCCTGTGCAACGGCAGGCTGTAGCGCAAAAAAAAGAAACAGAATTATGTAAGCAGCGTACTTTAGCATGGTATACTTAACGTCATTGAATACAACCAGAAATATTCGTTTCCCGGATCAGGAGGCAAAAAAACAACTTTTTTTTATTCCTTGCCTGCTAACTCTTAACGATTATTAGCCGGTATTGTTGTGGCCGGGCCTCAGTATGTATTATTGATTTATAGTTGTATCAACTATATGCAATTACTCACCGGGCAACATATAAAAAAGGCTATGCAAAAATTGCACAGCCTTAAGCAGGTTTTGGTTATTAGGGTAAGATTTGGGACGTTGCGAACAACATCTCAAAGGTAACTGAAGATCACGAGCAGAATCTGAAATTGTTGTCAACTCCCCTAATGTTGTTGTAAAATGATACCCGCCCGAAAAAACATTGCCGTACATCGACAAAAGCTGTCATTTCATAGTAACTGTAAGACATACCTGGCATCAAAAAAAAAAGAGCCCCATCCGGCAGATGAGACTCTTTTACGAGAACACTATATGAAAATGAAAATAACTATCTGATTAATTACCCTCCGAAAATACAGTGATGTATACGTTGTTCAAAAAGATTGTTGTAAAGACCTTGAAAATTGTGGTGAACTGAATACGTCATAGGGTTAAGCAAAAAAAAACGACCCAAAATGGGCCGTTTTTTATGCTATGTGAATGCGATTAAGAATTCATCGATGAGATGATAAACTCTTTAAATTCCTTGGATATCGGGATCAGCGTATTGTTGATCATAATATCTTTTGAATTGATGGCATCAATATGATCTACGTTTACAATATAGGACTTGTGAGCCCTGTAAAACTTATGCTTTGGTAATTTCTCCAGGTAATCCTTTAAGGGAGAGCGCACCAGGAATTTTTTATCGATAGTGTTTACCTCCAGGTATACATTATCTGCCTTTATAAACTGAATGTCTTCAAATTGAATCCTGTAGTAAAGGTGTTGTTTCTTTACAAAGATCGAATCTTTCAGTACTGAGTTAGATACCACCTCGTCATCATCGCTCTGTGGAGCATTGTCGTTTACCTTATCGCTGTAACTGAAATTGGATAAGGCGATCTCTATGGAGGTGTACAGGTCTTGTTGCTCGAAAGGTTTTACAAGGTAACCGTTTGGTTTTACCGTCTTTGCATTCTCCACGGTAGCCCTGTCCGAGTTGGAAGTGACGAAAATAAAAGGAATATTATAATTTTCCCGGATGTGTTTTCCCAGGTCTATACCTGTTTTATCCGAAGCCAGGATGATATCGATCAAAACCAGGTCTACCTGTTTGGTCTTTAGCACCTCTTCGGCCTGTTCATAAACGATCACGTTATCAACGATCTCGTAACCGATCTCCTCTAGCATTGACTGCATATCGTCGGCAATGATCACATTGTCCTCGACGATAAGAATCTTAATAGGTTGTTCCAAATTTGTAAGGTTTAGTGGGTTGTCCTTATATCAAAATTACAAAAAATAATTGAACGCGATAAAACAAAGAAAAGCCAGCAAAAATGTGCTGAGGGCTAATTTTTTGAGTTCGGGATCAAACATCCTGGGGTCCTTGATGCCGTAAACCGTACTCGTGTGGACGATTATCGGGATAAATGCCAACAGGTAAAAACTGCTCCAGGATAAGCCTGTGGTATATAGCGCAAAGGTGAGCATACAAAGGAATGCCGTCCCTAAAAGGATGTAATGATAAATTTTTCCCCGTTCAAATCCCAGGTTTACCACAAGTGTTATTTTCCCGGCTTTCTTATCCGGGATACTATCCCTCAGATTATTCAGGTTAAGTACAGCTGTACTCAATGCCCCAATGGTCATTGCCGGTAGCAAAGCAATTAAACTGAGTTCCTTGGTAAAAAGATACATAGTTCCCAGGACGCTTAACAATCCGAAGAACAAGAAGACAAAAAGATCACCCAGGCCTTTATAACCATAGGCTGATGCCCCCACTGTATAACGGATAGCCGCCCAAATACTGGCCAGGCCCAATCCTAAGAATATGGCAATAGTCCAGAACTCTGAGGGGGTAAATGCGGTAGCCAATAGTGCGGTGATCAGGATAATGTCTATAATGACAGAAATGATGATTCCTTTCTTGAGTTCTGATCTGCTCAGCAAACCTGCCTGCAGCGCTCTTTCCGGGCCTATCCTTTCTTCATTATCGGTACCCCTGACCCCGTCACCATAATCGTTGGCAAAATTTGAGGTCACCTGCAGCCCTACCGTGGTTATGAGGGCTAAAATTAGGATTGTGGTATCCGGTTCCAGGTACAACGCCGCAAGAGCGGTACCCATCAATATGCCGGAAAGGGATAATGGCAGCGTTCGCAACCTGGCGGCGTAGAGCCAGGCCCTTATTTTATTTGAAATCAATACGGATTTTCAATTTTAATGCGTTTCCCATCTTTATAAGAAGCGACAAAGGCGTCCTGGAAACCCATATCCACTAATTGTTTCCTGAATTTCTGGGCTTCGCTGAGCGTTTCAAAATTGCCGAGCGAATAGGAATAAAATGGATTCGTTTTAACAAACATGGTATTGGTAAGAGCTTCCGAAGCAAGGGTTACGTTATTGTCTACAAAAGATTTGATCTGAACAGAATAGATGAGATCTTTTTCAAGAAATTTCTTAGCGAGGTAAAACTCCTTCACCAGGCTAAGCTCTTCGTTCTGCCTCCTCAGGTTGTCTATCCTGTTCTTAACAGCATCCAGGCTATCCAGGGACATCACCATATTGTTGGAGTTAAACCCCTGCTGCTGTTTACTACTACTGTAGCCTGCAGAAAAAGAGGTGAAAGCCAGGGCACCGACGAGAAAAACCCCGGTAATCCCGGCCAGTATGTTCCTCTGAATCTTACTTCGCTTCAGTTCCTTGTTCTTAAATTTGATCTGATCCAGTAAACGTTCGTTGATGATCTGGGCCTTGTCAATATCCTTGTGCAATTCCAGCAGATCGCTTTCCTCAATGAATGGCATATGTTGTGCTTTTGGTGGCGTTCAAATTGTGGTTATTAAAGAGCTAACTCTCAACAAAATAATCAAGGTTTAAACAAATATATATCTTTTGTCCCAAGTTTAATACCCGGGAGATGCATTTCATCGATCAGACCTTATATATCCCGTCTTCGCGTATTTCTATTTTTCGTTCCCTGTACAGGGTGCCAATGGCTTTTTTAAATGTCTTCTTACTCATTTGTAATTGCGCCTTGATCTGTTCCGGGTCTGATTTATCATGTAATTTCAATACACCGTCAGACTCCTGCAGGATCCGGTAGATCTTATCGGCTGATTCCTCCCTGTTCTTATCGCCCAGTGGAGCCAGTGAAATGTCCAGCTTATTATCCTGTCTTATCGTCTTCACATATCCTTTCAGCTCATCTCCTACCCTGATCTGCTTAAATACATCACTGCTGTAAACAAGTCCCTTGTGTTTTTTGTTCACGATCACATCCCATCCCAGGTCTGCTTTCCTGCTGACCAGTAGTGAGACCTCATCCCCTTCTGCTACCGTCAGCTCGTTATTACTCAGGAACCCATCCAATTTGGTAGAGCCTACCAAGCGGAAAGTTTTATCGTCCAGGAAACAATACACCACGTACCATTGCCCCGCTTCTATCCTGCTTCGTTGCTGCTTAAAAGGAACCAACAAATGCTTTTCAAGGCCCCAATCCATAAAGGCGCCGATGTTGTTCACTTCTTCGGCCCTGAGAAAACCAAAATCGTTACGCTTTATACTCGGCTTTAATGTCGTGGCAACCGGGCGTTCTTCATGATCCAGGTAACAGAATACCTCGATCTCATCACCGATCTCGTAATCTTCCGGTACATATTTATTCGGCAAAAGAAGATCATCCACATCGTCATCCCCCAGGAACAGACCAACGCTGGTACTCCTTAAAATTGTTAATTTATTGTAGTTTCCTATTTCTATCATGCCACAAAGGTACGTCTAAATTACACTGATAAAAAAAGCTGTTTCCGCGAGAAAACAGCTTTAAAGGCTTTTAATATTACTTGTTAATTGTAAATAGACTCTTTGTTAAAATGCTTAGCAAGCATATAATAAACGACAGCACGATATTTAGTGCGTTCGGACGAACCGTATTTTTCCATTACTTTTTTAATCCCGGCCATAAGTTCAGGGCTGTCTTTCATCCCCAGTTTTTTCATCAGGAAATTCTTTTTAACTGTTTCCAGTTCTTTTTCGTCTGTACCGGAAACCGTAGAAGCATCACGGTTATAAATTGCCGGTCCTAGACCTTTGGCGACGTTTTCCAATAAAGACATGTCCGGGGAAGCTCCAAACTTTTCCTTTACATGGGCCGCGTACTTCTGTACTAATTCATCTCTTTTACTACTCATGGTGTTATTTGCTTAGGATTAAAAAGTTAACGATGTTCCTAAGATATAAAATCGAAGTACTTTAACAAAATTTTATTATTTAAGGTCCTCGGAGTACAGATCTCCAATAAGCGGGGTTGATCAGAAGGCTTGAAGAATTCTTGCAACAGGGAGTCCAGTTCTGATTCGTTCATCGCCCTGTCATGCTGCAATCCATACATCTTACAACTATGTTCCAGGTTCAGATCCTGGGTAGTTTCAAAATAGGTTTTAAAATTCTCGGTCTCCTCTGCCCCTGGTAGGATCCTGAAGATACCCCCTCCCCCGTTGTTGATCACAATGATCCTGAAATCATCCCTAAGGTAACGATTCCAGAGGCCGTTGGTATCATAAAGGAAACTGAGGTCCCCGGTAATGAGCAAGGTAGGACCATCAGCCTTGTAAGCTGCTCCTACTGCCGTACTGGTACTACCTTCAATTCCACTGGTGCCCCGGTTACAATATACCCGGACCGAAGGATGCAGATCAAATAATTGAGAGTAACGGATAGTGGAACTGTTAGCGAGCTGTAGCCTGGTGTTTTCAGGAATATATTCTACCACGCTGTTAAATGCCTTAAAATCGGAAAAAGGAATCTGTTCCAAATAGGCCGACCTTCTTTCCTTGTACCTTTCTTTGACATTGGCCCAATAGGGTTGGTAATCACTCCGGACCTCTGTGGTCCTGGGCAGGAAGGACCGCAGGAAATCAGCAGGGTGTTGGCGGAAATGATGATCCAGGCAAAAGAAAGTATCATAAGCTTTCTTCGGGTCCAAATGCCAGTGGCTCAGAGGGCGGTATTCCCTTAAAAATGCTTTGATCTTCTTAGAGACGATCATCCCCCCGAAAGTGAGTAATATTTCCGGGCGCAGTTTTTCAAACAACTCCTGTTTATTTCCAGACTTCTCAATGGGCGCAACGATACTATCGATGCTGGGGAAAAATGCCTTATGCGATATATTGGATGTGGTTTCTGTCAGTACGATCACAGACGGATCATCAGCGAGCTGATCCAGTAACAACTGGGGGACAGCCCCGGCTGATAGTGCCCCTACCAGGATCATTTTCTTTGCAGATCTGTTCCAGGTAGCTGCGTAGTCTTCCAAATCTTCCTGTACCCCTGGTCGCTGCACGGTAAATGTACCGGCGGGTTGCGGAACCGAAGGTGACTGCTGTGTCTGGTACAATGGCTCCTCGAAAGGACAATTAAGGTGTACAGGGGCTTTTTCGGCAAGGGCGATCCGGAAAGCTTCCTGAATACGGTTTTCGTTGAACTGTTGAATTTCTTCTTGCTGCCTTTCAATCTTTGCATCTGTGATCATAGCAGGCTGAAGTTTGGAGATGGTGGCCGTTGCATGGATAACATCCTGCTTCAGGTTAGCACTGTAGTTCACATGAGCTTGCAGGACCTTTGGCTGTCGTATGGTCTGACCATCACCAATATCTATCTTATAAGCGGGTCTGTCTGCCGATATTACCAGCATAGGAATGTCACTGTAGAAGGCTTCAGCCACTGCAGGGTAGTAATTCAGCAGGGCGCTACCGGAGGTACACAAAATAACGACCCCCTCCTTCTTCTCCTGGGTTAAACCCAAGGCAAAGAATGCCGCACTTCGCTCATCTACGATGCTGAAACAATTAAAGAAGGGGTCCTCAGTAAATCCTATGGTCAGGGGGGCATTCCTGGAACCTGGAGAGATTACGATGTTCTTAATGCCCCAGGCCTTGCAATATAAAACTATGGTCTGGGCCAATGGAATGCTGGAATATTTCATAAACAGTGCAAAAATACAATGCGCGTGGAATAATTGCGAATCATATGGTAGAATTTGCAAGCACCTTTAGCATGGTGCTGCTTTTAGCCACGGTTTCCTCCCATTCTTTCTCAGGATCCGAGTCGGCGGTTACACCACCCCCGACAAAAACCGTGATGACATCCCTATCGATCTTCATACACCTGAGATTGACAAAAAATGCCAGATCATTCCCTGCATCAACAGCAGCTGAACTACTAATTCCTACAGGACCCAGGTAACCGGTATAGAATTCCCGGTCATAACCTTCATGATCCAGTATATAACGCCTGGCCTGTTCCGTGGGGTACCCGCATACGGCAGGTGTTGGATGAAGCTTTTCCACAACAGGCTGCCAGCTCCCCGGAATTATTTCCCCCTCAATCCGCGTTTTCAGGTGCAGCAACTTCCCCGCCTGCACTGTTGAGGCCTCTTCCCGGTGAATACTTTCTGTCACCGGAACCAATTGATCCATTATATAATCCGTAACAATCTCCTGCTCTACCCGCTCCTTATCTCCCCATTCTACATCCAGCTTCCCGCCGTACTCCTGGGTACCCGCCAGGGAAACCGTATGAAAAGATGTTCTCTTCGTTTCCAATAATAATTCGGGGCTGGCCCCCATCCAGGATTTGGTTTCCGGATGATACCACCAATAACAGAAAGCCGAAGGATAAAGCGTGAGTAGTGACCTGAAGACATCACTAAGTGAATGCTTATTAGCCGCCTGTTCTTTCCTGGACAACACTACCTTCTTTAAATCTCCCCGGTTTATAGCGGCCACCGCAAAAGCCACCTTTTCTTCGTATTGCTTCTTACCGGCCGTATTGACAGCAGGAAACTTTCCTGACGTATTGGATTGTATTTCTGAGGCAGGGAAAGCCTCCTGCCTTGTTTCCTCGGCATACATGAACCAGGAATCTTTTTGGGTGTCAAAAGGGGCCAGCAGGAATCCAGGGCATGAATGAAACTCCTGGGTTCTCAGCTCCTTCACCTCCCCGCTTAGATAAACCAGTTGATCCGTTCCCGGTAGCCGGTATATGACAAAGGGCAGGTGCTTATTTAACCGGTGTTCGAGCTGTTGAAAAAGCCTATCCATCTATCCCTTCTTTTCCAGGGCCACTGTAGTTAATTTCACCTGGGAGATCAATCGATCATCCGCATCGCTAACCCTGATACTCCATAATTGAGTGGTACGCCCCTTGTGAATCACGGTGGCTTTTGCAAAAACATCTCCTTCTTTTATGCTGCGTACATGGTTAGCAGAAATCTCGATGCCCCGAACAAAATACGTGTTCGCATCGATAAAAATGTAAGAGGCAATACTGCCTACACTTTCTGCCAGCGCTACGGTAGCGCCGCCGTGCAATACTCCGTCTGGTTGATGTACACGCGAATTTACCGGCATTTTCGCGACCACGTAATCTTCACCTACATCGATGTACTCTATAGCCAGAGTTTCCATTAAGGTTCCTTTAGAGCTCTCGTTACAGACCCGGAGGATTTCTTCTTTATGTTGATTCATCAATTGCTTTTTGTAAAATTAAGAATTTAGCAGGTACTCAACCGTTATACTTCTATACCTTTTAATTTATGACAGCAGAGTAACTCGGTTTTCAAGATATGTTAATTGTGAGTGAGGTGGTATAGTATTTTCGCTATTTCTTCATAGCTCATACTGAATTTTGATATCTTCACATAGCGCAAAAACTGTTTTGCGCGGCAATACCTTTGCACCTCGGCTAAAGTAGCGATAGCGCAAGATCTTGCAATGATTAGTGATCAATAATAAGGTTGTAATCTATGAATACAGATCTGGAAAACTATGCGCATTATAAAGGCATCATCAGCAGGAATTCCTTATTCCGTGATGTTAAGGCAGAGGCAGTTCGTCAATTAATGGATTGTGCTTCGATCCAGATATGGCCAAAGAAAACCTGTATACCAGACCCTTCTCACACCTTGTATACTTTTTACATCCTATTATCCGGGAAAATTAAGGGCTTTGTATTTGACGATCTCAGCGGGAGGAACATTACTCTTTTCCTGCTTTCCAAAGACGACGTTTTTGACGTGTTCACCCTTGAACACGGCCGTATTCATAACATCAGGTATGAAACACTCAGCCAGTCAGTAGTCCTCAGTATTCCCCTTCATAAACTCAAGGAGTGGATACAGGCCAACCCAGTAGTAACTACCGCACTGCTGAAGTATACCACCGAGAAAATGTGCGCCCTGGAAAACTACATTTCTGAGCTCGTCATGGATGATACTTCGGCGAGATTTGCCAGGTTCCTGCATAACCACATGGATGCGCACTCCCAGAGAGTACCTATACTCAACGATTTAAACTACGATGATCTTGGGGCTTTAATCGGCACGACGAGGACCATCATTGGCAGGCATTTTTTACAATGGCGTGAAGAAGGAATATTAACTCATTCTAAATTTGAAACGGTGATCAAATCTCCGGAGGCTCTTCGTGATAAATTTTTGAATAAGGAATTGAATTCCTGAGACCGTCATTTGCTAGTGAAAACCAGAACTACTCGTTTTATCACAAAATGCAAGCTTCCTGCAGTGTCAATAGTTAACTTATGAACCGGGGAGGGGATTTAGCCCCCCTGGAGTACTTCTTTATCGGTATTCATGAAATTCAGGAGTGTCATGAGCTGTACACGGTTCAGAATTTTGATGTTCCTACACCAAATCTTCTGTAAAAGGCACATTTATATGACCCTGCTATAAGATAAGGAAAGTCGGATTCCTTCATAGGTCAATGTATTGCTATAACTACATTGTTAAATATTTACTCTAAAATCATAAAATAGAACCCTGGTGCTATACGGAACGATTTACCGACCCTAATTTCGCTTTCGCAATACTTCCTCAAAAAGGATATTTTTCAAAATCCCCGGATAATTTTTGGTTCACAACCTATATAAGCTTGTTCTCACCCCGGGACCATGATTATGTAAAGCAGCTGAAATCTTAATCCATAGCTATATGAAAACAACCGTGTATGGTCTTTATCTTCTGGGTCTGACCAACCTTATGTTTGCGCAAGAAACACCCTCTATCGGAGCCAAATTGCCCATTGGCGCTGTAGAATTAGCCGGTGTTACGGTTAAACCTCTTAATCTTACTTATGTCAATGCCGTTCAGGATGATCATACTCCTGAACAGGTAAAAGCATTAGAAAATGAAGCGGCCAGGTATAATATCCGGGAATCTGAAGTTTTTAACCATGATTTTGAAGCTTACGAAGTGGTGTTTGAACAAAGCAATGGTTCTATCATCGCCACTTATGATCAAAAAGGAAAGATCATTAGTTCCTTGGAACGTTTCAAAAATGTCGCCCTGCCTTATCATATCAGGAATGCGGTCTACAATAAATATCCGGGCTGGAGTATCGCCAGGGATATATACCTGGTCACTTATTATGTGGACACCCCTGTTATAGAAAAATTTTACCGGCTTCAATTGAAGAATGGTAATAAAAAGATGCTTATCAGGTGCGACTCTTCGGGAAAGCTTTTATAACAGCTGAAACCTGAATTTATAGCGAGACCCAGCGGTCTCGCTTTTTTTGTGACTCCTGAGACTGTTCAATGAATTTAAGATTATGTTAATCGTTTAACATTTTAATTATTAATACAGCTAATTAAATGTTAATTAATGTAACATTTATCAAAGCAAACAGTCTATTCTTTTGTAAGGAGCCGTAAAATCTCTATCTTATAAAGAGGTGAAGATGTATGAGCTCCTTCACCAGAACCCAAAGCTTATCGATTGTGGAAGAATGATTATGGCAAGCTATTAGTCGTTTTCTAAAGTGCCCCGCAAATCATTCAGAACCATGAACATAGGCCTAGAGAAATACAGGTATTATACAGAGCTCATGAGGAATAACGATTTATTCAGTGAAATATCACACGACGCCTTAGACCAACTACTCGAAATTGCTTCGGCACAATACTGGCCCAAAAAAACCTGTATCCTTGATCCCACACACACGCTTTACACCTTCTATATTATATTGTCCGGTAAGGTAAAAGGTTATGTCTTTGATGATAAACACGACAGACCTCTCACCTTATTCCTGCTCACCCAAAATGACGTGTTTGACGTATTTACCCTGATCAACGGCGAGGTCCGAGACATAAGGTACGAGACCCTCTGCGACACAGAGGTGCTCAGTATCCCCATGTATAAACTTCACGAGTGGATCCAACAGAACCAGGATGTCTATAAGGCTTTACTTAAATATACCACGGATAAAATGAGGCAGATGGAAAATTACATCTCTAACCTCATCATGGAGGACACCTCTATCCGTCTAGCCCGCCTGCTGTATAACCACGTAAATCCGTCATCAAGACAAGTTGAAGTTCTCAGCGGGCTAACACATGATGAACTCGGTGCATTGATCGGTACCACCAGGACCATGATCGGGCGCCATATACAGGCATTCAAAGAAGAAGGTATACTGAGGACGGAGCGGCGCGAAATAGAAATCACCAACCTGGCCCTGCTGCAGCAAAAAATTTCTCTGAATACCTAACCGCCTGCCGACACTCCCTTTATTGTGCTGAATACCAACTATTTACTCTATAAATATACTATACCCTATAAAGCCCATTGTTAAACTATGTTAATTCTATTTTAAATCACGAGAAATGCTACCCAGGTCACATTTACACATAGGAGGCTGTTGTAATTTCAAGATAAGATTAGAACCATTAGCAACCCACCAGTTCTCTCCTTCCCATT
This sequence comes from Flavobacteriaceae bacterium, assembly GCA_013003145.1. Classification (GTDB taxonomy): domain Bacteria; phylum Bacteroidota; class Bacteroidia; order Flavobacteriales; family Flavobacteriaceae; genus Zeaxanthinibacter. Next base: position 15,135 of record JABDLH010000250.1, read on the forward strand.
GCTAATCAAGATGAACGCCCGGTCTTCCCGGGGTCATATCGTGTAGTGCCCTTTTAGAATTATTAATCTCTAAACCATATCATCATGAAAAATGTAATGTTAGGTCTTTGCCTTTTAGGTCTGACCAGCCTAGCGTTCGCGCAAACCACACCTCAGAACGGAAACGACGCGGATACAGATGAAGTGAAATTAGAAGGAGTAACGGTCTCACCGTTAAACCTCTCTTACCTGAACAAGGTTCAGGATCCGCACACTCCGGAAGAAGTAGTACAATTGGAAAATACCGCAGCCCGGTACGATATTAAAAGATCCGAAATTTTTGACGGTTCTTTTGAAGCCTATGAAGTCATTTTTGAGCAGACGGATGGCGGTATCGTGGCTACCTATGACCGGGAAGGGAAAATTACCAGCTCCCTGGAGCGATTTAAGAATGTAGCACTACCGGTACATATCCGGGAAATGGTCTACAAAAAATACCCGGGATGGACTATTACGAAAGATGCTTATATCGTATCTTATTATGAAGATCTTGAAGAAGTTCAGAAGATCTACAAATTACAATTAAAGAACGGTAAGCAGAGAAAAGTTCTGAAGTGTGATTCTGAGGGCAACATGCTATGATATTGGCATGTATGGAATGTGAAAACTCCATCAGACACAGGTAAAGCGGGGAACAAAATTCCCCGCTTTATTCTTTTTATACCCGGCCCGGCATCATATGCACTTCATCGGGCACACTACAGCATTACAACCTTTTACAACATAAATTTGCCTGTGGGGTCCATAGATTACATCTTTCCGCTTTAGAAGGAACCCCAAATCCCTTAGCATGAAATATCTCCTACTAAGTTTCTCCTGTTTATTCACCTGCGCATTCGTGCAAGCACAGTGTACAGACGTTTACGCATCCGCCACCTATGGCATGTCTCACAGCAAAAGAGCCTTGAAGGCCGATAATGCTGACCACCAGGCCTATTATGCAGAACGAGCGCTGAAAGCCTTAAAGAAATCACAGGAGCTGAACAAAGCCTGTGGCTGCACCAATGCTGAAGACCCTACTTATAACGGGATAGATAACCTTCTAAAAGCCTCAGACCCTAAGGATTGGGATATGGGTCGCTATTATACCCAGAGAGCCATAGCAGAAATAGAGCAGCTACTGACCGCGCTGGATCATTGCAGCAATGAAGGATCGGACAGTGCGGAAATTCCGGAGAGTTCCCCGGCGGACACTCAGAAATCAGAGGAAGAGTGGAAAGAACAACTAGCGATCCGGGAACAGGCCGAAAACAGCCTGGATGCCATGCAGCGTTCTATAGCGGAAATCTCGGGACTGATCGGATGTGACAGCGCCATCGAGGTTTTTAAGAAAAGAACATCCCGGAGCCTTGACGAACTCAAAGCTGAAACGGTGGCAGAAACCCTTGATTTTTATAAAGAATTATTGCAGCAACTGCAAAAGGATTCGGCCACTTCTCTCGCAGCCTGCACCCCAAGCCCGTAGAAGTTCAATTTTTAACCGTGGCAGGCGGAGCTTTGTAATAAGTGATCTTCCTGCTGGTATATGAATTAGCCGGGGTTATGATCTCTTTAATCCAGTTGTGGTGACTACTACCATCTAATTGGTAGATATAAGATACTTTCTTTTCCGTACCATTTTTCTGGGTGATCACCGCAGCGAGCAGCCCCTGATCGCCATATTGATAAATAGTCTTACTGACCGGCACAAGGCTGCTATCTGACCTTCTGAAGCTCAATTGATTTTCAATCAGTTTTCGTCCTTTCAGGTTGTAAATCTCCTCCTTTGCCTGCCGGGGTATACTGTCCTGGTATTCTTTGGTATAAACTACTTTTACAGTATCCCCTTTGGCCGTAGGGCGTTTATAGGTCCTTGTTGTTTTCTGGAGATTGTCATTCAGGGTATAGAGCACCGTCTGCCCTCCCCCACTTTTTTCGTAACTCAGCACCGTTTCATCGACCCCTTCCTGGTCTGCCGTTATAATCCTGGAGAGTCTACGCTGCAGATCGAATTCATACTCGTTCTGCTCCCTGAATTCTTTATTGTAAGAAAATATCTTTTCCGTGATCCGCAAACCCTGTGTGGTATCACGACTGTAAAAGTGCGCCATGGAGGTCTGTTCGTCAAATTCGTTATCCCGGTAAACCTCATCCCGCTGCTCGACCAAAATTGTGTCTCTCAACTTGTAGTAGGTTACGTCATAATCCGAATCGCTGTACCGGGTGATTGCCTTGACCAGCCTGCCTTTTTTATCAAATGAATATTCTTCGCGCCCGTAATCCGTGATCACAATACATTGCTGTACAGGACCCCTAAGATCAAAATCTTTGAGGGTGAACACCTCCGGAGCCTGTGCAAAGCCGGTAACTAGGCCGGTATACAGGCAAAGTATCGCGAAAATGGTAATCAGTTGGTAGCTTGGTTTTAACATAGTGCAAAATTACTGCATAATAATGCTTAGAAACAACAATTTACATGCCGAAATAAAAAAAGGGCGGAATGTATCCGCCCTTTTCTTTACTTATATATTATTCGAAGTTATTTCACTTCTTCGAAATCTACGTCTTCAACGTTATCACCTTCTTTGGCTGATCCTTCAGAGCTGCCTTGCTGCCCGTCTGCAGATGCACCACCTTGCTGTGACTCGGCTTGCGCCTTGTACATCTCTTCTGAAGCAACTTTCCAAGCCTCGTTGATCTTTTCAAGTGCAGGGGCAATTACCTCTACATCTTTACTCTCGTAAGCTTTCTTAAGCTCTTCCAAGGCACTTTCGATCGGTTTTTTCTTATCGTCAGATAGTTTATCACCAAATTCGCTCAGCTGCTTTTCCGTCTGGAAGATCATACTGTCTGCCTCGTTCAGCTTATCGGCTTTCTCCTTGGCCTGCTTATCTGCCTCCGCGTTAGCTTCAGCTTCAGACTTCATTCTCTGGATCTCTTCTTCGGTCAGACCGGAAGAAGCTTCGATCCTGATATCCTGGGATTTGCCGGTAGCCTTATCTGTAGCAGATACCTTGATAATACCGTTGGCATCAATGTCAAAGGTCACTTCAATCTGAGGTGTTCCTCTTGGTGCCGGTGGGATCCCGTCTAGGTGGAACCTTCCGATAGTTTTGTTATCGTTCGCCATTGGGCGTTCTCCCTGTAACACGTGGATCTCCACAGAAGGCTGGTTATCAGCCGCGGTTGAGAACACTTGTGATTTCTTGGTAGGGATGGTGGTATTGGCTTCGATCAACTTGGTCAATACTCCTCCCATGGTTTCGATTCCCAGGGAAAGCGGGGTAACATCTAACAGCAGTACGTCTTTTACGTCTCCTGTAAGTACTCCACCCTGTATTGCAGCCCCGATGGCCACAACTTCGTCAGGGTTAACCCCTTTAGATGGTTTCTTACCAAAGAACTTCTCAACAGCTTCCTGTACTGCCGGAATCCTTGTGGAACCACCAACCAGGATGATCTCGTCTATATCGCTTTTAGAAAGACCGGCCGACTTAAGTGCCGCCTCGCAAGGAGCGATGGTACGCTTCACCAGGTCGCTGATCAGTTGCTCAAACTTAGAACGAGACAATGTCCTTACCAAGTGCTTAGGTCCGGATGCGGTAGCCGTTACGTATGGCAGGTTGATCTCTGTCTGGTTCGATGAAGAAAGCTCTATCTTTGCTTTCTCTGCTGCTTCTCTTAAGCGTTGCAAGGCCATAGCGTCCTTACGCAGATCAATATCTTCGTCTTTCTTAAATTCCTCAGCCAGCCAGTCGATGATCTTCTGGTCTACATCATCACCTCCTAGGTGGGTATCACCGTCGGTAGAGAGTACTTCAAATACGCCGTCACCCAATTCCAGGATAGAAACGTCATGGGTTCCTCCACCGAAATCGAATACAACGATCTTCTGGTCTTTATCTTTTTTATCAAGCCCGTATGCCAACGATGCCGCTGTAGGCTCGTTGATGATACGTTCAACTTTTAATCCTGCGATCTCACCGGCTTCTTTGGTAGCCTGGCGCTGCGCATCGTTAAAGTAGGCCGGCACCGTAATTACAGCCTGGGTAACTGTCTGCCCAAGGTAATCTTCGGCAGTTTTCTTCATCTTCTGAAGAATCATTGCTGAAAGTTCCTGTGGCGTGTACAACCTGCCATCGATATCAACACGAGGCGTGTTGTTATCTCCTTTTACGACCTTATAAGGTACGCGCTCTACTTCTTTATTCACTTCGGAAAATTTATTTCCCATGAAGCGCTTGATAGAGTAAATAGTTTTATTGGGATTGGTCACCGCCTGTCTCTTAGCCGGGTCACCGACCTTAATCTCGCCGCCTTCAACAAAAGCGATCACAGACGGAGTAGTTCTTTTCCCTTCTGCGTTGGGAATTACCACCGGCTCGTTTCCTTCCATTACAGAAACGCAGGAGTTGGTAGTACCCAAGTCAATTCCGATAATTTTGCTCATTATATCTTACTTTAAATTAGTGTATCCAAAATTTATGATCGCTTACTGAATGTCAAACAACATGCCAACCGGGCAAACATGACAGGTTGTCATTTTCATATTCCAAATCACAGAACATATCTATCTTCAACCTTTCTGCATTCATGATTCCGCTGGTATTTTATATGCTGCTTCTTTACCCTAGCCCGAACTGTTTAAAGATTTGGCTGAATTCTCTTGGAAAATGCGACAGGATAACACAGCTTTGTACCTACGAAAACCTTTGAATACTAAGGATTGCTGTTTTATGGAGTGCATCAGTATTTTTGACATGTTAAAGATAGGGATAGGGCCTTCAAGCTCTCACACCCTTGGGCCATGGCGTGCTGCTGAAAGGTGGCTGAAAGAATTACAGGAAGATCAACTCTTTGACAGGGTACAGGAGGTTAAGATACGTATCTACGGCTCCCTCTCCCTGACAGGGAAAGGGCATGCCACGGATCTCGCGATCATCATGGGTCTTACAGGAGCAGACCCCGAATACGTAGCAATTGAAAGTATCGATCCTACAGTGCAGCATATTCGGGACCATAAAAAAATCGTCCTCGACGGCAAAAGAGAGGTTCCTTTTAACCCGGCAGAAGCCATCGAATTTAAACGGGATTTCTTACCGGTGCACGCCAACGGGATGGAATTTGAAGCCATCCTGGACGACGGAACTTCCGAAACAGAACGTTACTATTC
>JABDLH010000274.1 GCA_013003145.1 Flavobacteriaceae bacterium
GGCTAGAGACGATGCCTCGATAACATTGACTTCCGTGATATTCCAGGAAGACTAGGCTGTAGTCTTTTGTAAACTTATCGCAACATGAATGAAAAAATTAAAGTTGGTCTTATTGGAAGTGGGGCTACCGCTTTATTCTTCCTGAAACATATTTCGGATCGGCTCGGTCTGTTCAGGGATCATATCCTAGAGATTGCCATTTTTGAGAAGCAGGATAAGATGGCGATGGGTATGCCATACAGTCCCAGGACTACGGATATCCACAATTTATCCAATATTTCCTCTAACGAAATACCTGAGCTTCCCGAAACCTTCGGGAACTGGCTTAGAAGACAGGATAAGAGAAGTCTGCAAGCAGTAAATATAGACGACAGGGATATCGATGATTCCAAGGTGTACAGCCGCTTGGCCCTGGGTCATTACCTGCACGCCCAATACGGTAAATTGGCATTTAAAATAAACTCAGGGGGTGTGGCTATTTGTGAATTGAATAATACTATGGTGGCAGACATTGTATACGACACTGACCGATCCATGGTAAGGGTAATAGATGACAGTGGGCAAGTCTATGAATTTTCTAAGGTGATCATTGCCACAGGACATGCCTGGAACGAAGGTGATAATCCATCCGCCGGCTATTATGCCTCGCCATGGCCCATTCAGAAAATTATTCCCCCAGAAGATACCTATCACAACTTCACTATCGGAACCCTGGGAGCATCCCTGAGTGCTTTTGATGTTGTTAGCTCCCTCGCCCATAGGCATGGAAAGTTTACGGAGAATAATGGGGAACTTAAATTCATCCGAGCGAAAGAAGCCAAGGATTTCAGGATTCAAATGCATTCGGCAGAAGGCTGGTTACCTCATCTCCAATACGCACAGGAAAACCCCATGCGGGAGATCTACCGTCATACGGATAGGGAAACAGTACTATCGCTTGTAGACGATGAGGGATATTTAAGTTTAGAAACCTTCTTCCAGGACGTTTGTAAGCCTGCCTTGAAATCGGCATTTCGAAAAGACAAAAAGGAATATTTAAATGAATTGCTGGATAATCCAGGGTTCGGTATACTGGATTTCGTAGACGAGATGTCCGGAGAGCACGAATATGTGAATTCATTTGATGGGATGAAACAGGAGCTCTTAATGGCAGAAGCATCCCTGGCTAACAACCGCCCGGTGCATTGGAAAGAAACGCTGGACGACCTGATGTACTGCCTGAATTTCCATGCAGAACTACTAGCAGTGGAAGATCATATGTTATTGCAGAGAAAGGTCATGCCCTTCTTATTAAATGTAATAGCTGCTTTGCCCTTACCCTCGGCCAAAATCTTACTGGCCTTACACCAGGCCGGTTGTATTGAGATGATACCCGGGAAAGTGCAGATGACGGATGATTACGCTAAGGGAGCTAAGACTAAAATTATCCTTGAGAAGGAGGATGGAGTTATGGAGCAACTGGAATACCGGCTATTTATCAATTGTGCAGGGCAGGACCTTGTAGAACTTGAGGAATTTCCTTTTCGCGGACTGGTGGACGCTAATCTTGTTCGAAAAGCCAGGGTGCGTTTTAGAACTGCTAAAAATCCCCATAAAGATTTGGAAAATAAGGTTAGGGACAAAGTATTTGAGGAAAGGGGGAAACCTTATTACGAAATCGGCGGCATCGACATAGATCCGGCTTATCAAATCCTGGCCGAACATGGAAAACCAATTGATGCTATCTGTGACATAGCGTTTTCCCATGCCTTGGGGGTCAGGCCGTATTCCTATGGACTGCAGGCTTGCAATGCCACAAGTAAGATCATGGTTACTGCATGGGCAAAGGACATACAAAAGGATATGTCTGGTATGGGAAGAAGCCGGGAGATTACCCAACTCTACGAGAGTACTGATGATCTGTAAGCTGCCCGGGTTTTCAAATCAGAGTGTACAGCTTTTGGTATCAATAGTTACTAAGCTTGCTTACTCAACTAATATTACGGGTTGTCTCTTTACGGGGAAATTACAGGAGTTGGCAATAAAACAATACTGATGCGCTTTCCGATGAAGATCCAATGCTTTTTCCTCCATGCTATTATCGGAAACTCTTACCAACGGTTTTAATAATACTTCTGTAAAACGACCGCTGCCGTTGGCATCCACCTCCATGATTCCTTCTGCCTGGTCAGAATAGTCCATCACCTTAATTTCCGCTTCGGAACAAAAGTGCAGGTACCAGAGCATATGGCATGCGGATAAAGAGGCCAGGAAGAGTTCTTCAGGGTTATATTTAGTAGGATCACCCCGGAATGCCGGGTCGGCCGATCCCATCAGCACCGGTTTACCCTCTGCTTCTATGGTGTGATCTCGTTTATATCCGGAATAGGAACTGGTGCCGGTCCCTGAATTCCCGGTCCATACGATCTTTAAATTATATTGATGTTTCATATAAACAAACGAACTAAAAAATAAAGGTTGCAGCAAAAATAAGCAAGGCGGCAAAACACCCGACCAGGAAGGTTCCCAAGGTGTAAACTTTATACCCCGTTCTGATATCGATACCGGAAAACTGGGTTAAGATCCAGAATCCACTGTCATTTGCATGGGAAACGACCATGGCGCCGGCACCTATGGCAGAAACAATTAGCGCTTTGTCCAAGGCGGTTTCAATCCCCATGGTCTGCAATAAAGGAGCTACGATAGATGCCGTTGTGATCAGGGCCACGGTAGAAGATCCCTGGGCGGATTTTATCGCAGCACAAAGCAAAAATGGTAACCAGATCCCGAGATTGGCACTGGCAAGCGAATCGGCAAGTATAGCCGCAATCCCGCTATTTTGTAAAATAGTTCCGAATATTCCTCCTGCCCCAGTGATCAGGATAATATTTGATGCATCCCCAAGTGATTTCCCCACCCAGCCCGTGGTAGAAAGGATCTCCTTATCCCATTTCCTGGGCAGGGTAAAGGCCAGGAACATCCCGATGATCAAGGCGATAACAGGAGAACCTATAAAAGAGACCAGCTGCACCCAGCCGGCATCAGAGGCTGTTTTGCCGTAATTGAAATCGACCAGCGATTTTCCTACTATAAGAATAATTGGAATCAGTATGGGTAAGAAAGAACGGAATGCAGACGGTGCCGTTTTCATCTTTTCCCGGATAAATTCTTCCGTCACATCCGGGTTGGGATCTATGTAGAATTTAGAAGCGTATTTTTTACAATAAATGATGGCCAGGATAAGAGAGAGTGATCCTACTATAAGGCCGACCAGCATGACGAGGCCAACATCTGCATCAAGGATTCCCGCTGCGGCAATTGGTCCCGGGGTAGGGGGCACCAACACATGGGTGATCATTAACCCCAGCATTAAAGCTACGGCAGTCCCCACAATAGATAAGCCTGCTTTCTTGCTGAGACTTTTATTAAGTGGGTTTAGTATTATAAAGCCACTATCTGCGAAAACAGGTATAGAAACTATAAACCCGACTATTCCCATGGCCTCGTGCACTCTTTTTCTGCCGATTAGGCCCAATACTTTTTCAGCGAGTTTAAAAGCACCACCGGAATGCTCCAGGAAAGCCCCGATAATAACCCCCAGGATGATGACCACACCAATCTTACCAAGGGTGGTTCCAAAACCATCATTGATTGATTGAACGATGGTGTCGAGATTCATTCCTGAAAAT
>JABDLH010000292.1 GCA_013003145.1 Flavobacteriaceae bacterium
GGGAGTGAGTCTTGCCTGACCTTGTCCTCCGGCTACCTGGCCGGGCAGATGCTCAGTACGATCTTACAAGAAGATGGTCATCCGTTCTTTTTTGCGCCTGGATCGCATACCGCCATGCACAAGGCGCCTGAAAAACCTTTTAGTTCATGGGAAGAAATGGTGAGGGCATTAATTAGCTATGTAGACCAGGGATATGAAGAGTTACCCGTGCTCTTTATGGATACAATGGATCTTACTGGAGCCGGATACCCTGATTTCCCATACCTGCAACAGTTACCCCTGGAAAAGATCATTTTGGTCCTAGATGATTCACATGGCCTGGGGGTCATGGGAACAGAAGGTTCAGGTATGTATAAAACGGCATCAGCTCTGAACCCCGGGGAACTTATTGTCTGTGCCTCGATGAACAAGGCCATGGGTATTCCCGGTGGAATTATTCTCGGAAACCGGGAACGGATAGCGAATCTCAGGAACACTACTTTTTTTTCAGGGGCAAGTCCAGTACCACCAGCTTACCTGGCTACCCTGATGACTTCTACCGGCCTCTACAGGGAACAATATAGCAGGTTGCAGAAGCTACTCACTTATTTTGAGTCCCTTTCGTTGCCCGGAAACCTTTTTAAGAGAATTCCCGCACACCCGGTCTTTGCATACAGGGATAAATCGCTTACTGAATATCTCTACCGGAATGAAATCCTGGTGACCGATTTCAGTTATGCAGGTTCGGGAAGTGAATACAATGGCAGGTTGGTGATCAATGCCAACCATCGGATTGGCGATTTAGAAAAAATCGCTGTTTGTCTTCAAAATCACTATAAATAAAAAGGGTTTAAAACATTGATGATTTTTCAAAGCAACTGGAATAATCCTGTTAATCTTTTAAAAAAAAATCGTAACTTTTATCATATCAATGCATAACCAATAAAACCCTTTCCTATGAAAAAATTTCTGTTATTAGTTTTTATGATGCTGATATTAATCTCCGCAGCAACCATCAGCACATCAAAACCGGATGCAATGCATACCATGGAGGGCACCTGGGAACTACAAACCTTTTATAATTACGACGGAGATAAAGTAGATACTGTAAGCTTGGTCGATGGATACAGGCAGGTAAAAATGTATTACAACGGCAGCGTCATGTGGTCACGAACAGATCCCAATGATACGGTCGGCCGATTTGGCTATGGCCGGTACCATATTACGGATAAAGATTTAGTTGAGGATATAGAATATGGAGATTACAGCATGATGAGAGCACTGCAGACCTTACGTAATTTCAGGTTTGAACTCGTACTTACGGATAGCACATACAGCCAGATCACTCTTGATGAAGACGGAAACAGGACCTTTTCGGAGAATTATAAAAGAATCGATTAGGCCTAACTTACCCATAAAAAACCCGGGAGAGTCCCGGGTTTTTTATTTTTATCATACCAAACAGCCTGTCTTAATTCACTTCTTGCGGCGCTTTGATCGCTGCCAGGTAACGTTCGGCATCAAGGGCAGCCATACAGCCGGTTCCGGCCGCTGTCACCGCCTGGCGGTATTCCTTATCCTGAACATCCCCACTGGCAAAGACCCCGGGTTTGTTGGTCTTGGTCGATTTTCCCTTTGTGATGATATAGCCGGTAGGGTCCATCTCTAATTGTCCTTTAAAAATGTCGGTATTTGGCTTGTGACCAATCGCCACAAAGAACCCTGTAATGGCGATCTCTTCTTTTTCACCTGTCTGGTTATTCACCATCCTTAGTCCTTCCACTACTTGTTCTCCCAAAATCTCATCAACTTCGGTATTGTAGCGCAGATCTATATTTTCTGCAGAGTTGACCCGGTGCTGCATGGCTTTTGATGCCCTCATATGATCTTTTCTCACTAGCATGGTCACCTTATTACAGATATTGGCAAGGTAGGTTGCTTCTTCAGCTGCAGTATCACCACCTCCGACGATCGCTACATCCTGTCCTTTATAAAAGAACCCGTCACAAACGGCACAGGCAGAAACTCCCCCACCTCTCAGCCTTTGTTCACTTGGGAGGTTAAGATATTTTGCAGAAGCCCCGGTAGAGATGATCACTACCTCCGCCTCAATTACTTTGTCGTTATCTATGGTCACTTCATGGATACCACCTTCTTCTTCGCTGAATTTAACTGCGGTCGCCATCCCGATCCGTACTTCCGTACCGAAACGTTCGGCTTGCTTCTGGAAATCTACCATCATACTGGGACCATCAACCCCATCAGGGTAACCAGGAAAGTTGTCTACCTCTGTGGTGGTGGTCAATTGACCACCCGGCTCCATACCGGTGTACATCACAGGTTTCATATCTGCGCGGGCTGCATATATAGCTGCAGTATATCCGGCAGGACCTGATCCTAATATCAATGTCTTTAAACGTTCTCTTTTCTCTGTCATGATCCAGTTCTTCTCTTTATTAATAGTTCGTAAAATTAGGACTTTCTCCCTAAAGTACGGGGCCAAAGATATCAAAAACTATGATAGTTCTATAATGGAATCCATTGGGTAATTAACTCCTTCCATTGAGGCTAAAACACTCCTTAACCTCATGAAATTCAACCTAGTAAATCATGGTATCAAAATTAATAGGGAGAGTTGTTTTGTGAACTGGGACAAAGATAATACCTTGAATACCGTAATCTGCCCTTTGACCAGGGGGTGCTTATGACCACTAAACTTTAAAACCAGCTTCATGATCCCTATCCTA
>JABDLH010000305.1 GCA_013003145.1 Flavobacteriaceae bacterium
CTATATTATTGATCATCCCCTCAAAGATAAAGAAGTGGAAAGGCAACATGGCGTACCAGTACAGGCGGCCTCGAAGTCCCCTGGGCCTGAATGTCGCTGTCTGGTGTAGTATATTTTGATCGTCTATTCGAAATTCCAGCCAGGCTTCACCGGGTAAGCGCATTTCTGCGAACAGCAATAGCCGTTTATTCTTTTTGTTGGCCAATAAAACCCGCCAGAAATCGAGGGAATCCCCCGGGAATATTTTATCAGGATGGGTACGGCCACGGCGCAGTCCTACACCACCGTTAAGTTTATCCAGTAAACCCCTGATCTGCCATAGCCAATTGCCGTAATACCAACCCTTGGCACCCCCAATCTGCCAGATATTCTTCAATGCAGCTTCGGGATCGTCTAATTGAATTTTTTTTGCATCGGTCAGCACCCCGTATTTCGGAACCTGTATATACTTTTCCAGGTTGCGTTGAAAGCGACCACTGACCATGCTGTCTTTCCAACTGCTGATTACCAGGTTCTGTTCAATTTTTTTAAAAGCCATTTGGATGGCCTCTTCGTAAGTATGGGTTTCAATTCCCAGGAGCTCTTGCAGCTTGTTATCCCTGGCCACCACCTCCATTTTCATGCTGTCAACCAGGTTCACAGCTAACTTGTAGGAGGTCGCGGTTACGAAGTACAACCAATAGGAAGATAGTTTCGGGGTCATTATCGGCACTGTAATGATCCAATTCTTAAAGCCCCGGACCTTGGCGTAACGGTGAAGCATCTCTTTGTAAGTGAGGACATCCGGACCGCCAATATCAAAAGACTGGTCATAACAATCTTCGCGACCGATGACCCCTGTCAGAAAATTGATCACGTCCCTGATAGCGATAGGCTGAGTTTTGGTCAGTACCCACCTGGGGGTGATCATGACCGGAAGTTTTTCACAAAGGTCCCTGATGATTTCAAAGGAAGAACTACCAGAACCTACTATGATCCCCGCCCTGAGCACCGTGAGGTGATAGTCCCCTTTATACAGTATGCTTTCCACGTTCTTCCGGGAGCTGAGGTGTTTGGATAGTTCTTCCTCGTTGACGATTCCACTGAGGTAGATGACCTGCTGAATATCAGTGCCGGAGACCATGGTATTAAAATTACGGGCAGATAAAGCCTCCTGTTCATCAAAATCACTGGTAGAGGAACTCATGGAGTGGATGAGGTAGTAGGCCACATCAATATCCTTTGGAATAATATCCGGCTTGGGATCTTTGAGGAAATCAACTTCTATAATCGTTACCTTTTCCCGGGTCTCTTCGTCTATAGACAGCCTGTTCTTATCCCGCACGGCACACACCATTTCGTGGCCCAGCTCCAGGAGCCGGGGTAATAACCGCATTCCGATATAACCGTTAGCGCCGGTAAGCAATATTTTCATGAAGGGATCAATTATATTATATGACCGTGGGCTGTCACCTCTTACAGGTCTTCCAGGGCTGTGGGGGTATTCTTTATTTTCAGATCCAGAATCTTTTTAAAGAATTTCTGAATGTTAGGTTTATCAGCTTTGACCTTGATAAAATGGTGATCCATATATATGCTGTAAACAAAGGCGTCACCTTTATAAATGGTGAGTTTGTAATAAGGAATTACAAGGGCAAAGGTCTCCAGTAAGGAGCGAAATCGCACAATGATCCCTTGGGGTCTGAGTTCCACGTTGCAGCTGTCCAGGTTGTTGTCAAGGATGAGGAGGTTCCTGATTTCCAGGCTTGTTTCGGTGATCCACAATTTAGGAGAGCCAATACCACCCATGCTCCATCTTTCTCTTAGGGCAAATGGTTTACCCACCAAAGCGTCTACTTCTTCCCTGATCTTTTTGTTGTTGTACGATACGTTAACAAGCATATATTCGATTCCTTCTCTAAAGATAACCAAAAGCTGGAAACCAAGGTTTTCTATGTTACAGAAGCGTAAAAAATCATTAGTTTTGCAGCCTGATTCGCCCATTATTTATGAGATTGCAAGACGCCATACAAGAGCAGGTCAAAGCCGGCCTGCAGGAAATATACGAGGTTCAATTACCATCGGTAGAATTACAGCCTACCCGCAAAGATTTTGAAGGAGATATTACCGTGGTCATCTTCCCGATGCTGAGGTATGTGAAAGGAAACCCTGAGAAGATCGGGGAACAGCTTGGTGCATACCTGCTAAAGAACGTGGCAGCTATTTCTGATTTCAATGTCATCAAGGGATTTCTGAATCTTGTCATCAGCGATGCCTATTACCTCGATTTTTTTAACGAGATACGAGGCCTTGAGGACTATGGTAAAGTTTCCCATCAGGACAATGATGCCGTGATGGTCGAATATTCTTCTCCCAATACCAATAAGCCTTTACACCTGGGGCATATCCGGAACAATCTCTTAGGACACTCAGTATCACTTATCCTGGAAGCAGCCGGGAAGAAGGTGTATAAAACACAGATCATCAATGACCGGGGAATTCACATATGTAAAAGTATGCTTGCATGGAAACGTTTCGGGAATGGGGAGACCCCTGAAAGCAGTGGATTAAAAGGTGATAAGCTGGTGGGGAATTATTATGTGGCTTTTGATAAGGCGTATAAAAAAGAGGTTGCCGAGATGGTAGCCGCCGGTACTGCGAAAGATATTGCTGAGAAAGAAGCTCCTTTGCTGCAAGAAGCCCAGGAAATGCTGAGAAAATGGGAAGCGGGAGATCCTGAGGTCGTTCAGCTTTGGAAAACAATGAATGCTTGGGTGTACCAGGGCTTCGAGGAGACCTACAAGAGCCTCGGGGTTAGTTTTGATACCTTGTATTACGAGAGCGAAACTTACCTGTTAGGGAAAGATGTTGTGGAAGAGGGACTGGAGAGCGGTGTCTTCTACAGGAAGGATGATGGCAGTGTCTGGATAGACCTTACTGATGAAGGCCTTGATGAGAAGATCGTTCTCAGATCCGATGGAACGGCGGTATATATGACACAGGATATAGGTACAGCCATACAACGAGTTAAGGATTTCCCGGATATCAACGGGATGGTATATACCGTTGGGAATGAACAGGACTACCATTTTAAAGTGCTATTCCTTATTCTTAAAAAATTAGGATTTAACTGGGCAGATCATTTGTACCACCTGAGTTACGGGATGGTAGACCTACCGAGTGGGAAGATGAAGAGTAGGGAAGGAACAGTAGTTGACGCTGATGACCTGGTGCAGGAAATGAGTGCAACCGCAGCATCCATAGCCGGTGAATTGGGAAAATTGGAAGATTATTCTGAAGAAGAGAAACAGTTGCTCTACCATATGATCGGTTTGGGAGCGCTTAAATATTATATACTAAAAGTAGATCCTAAGAAACGTATTTTGTTCGATCCCGAGGAATCGGTGGATTTCCAGGGGAATACCGGGCCTTTTATACAATACACTTATGCGAGGATACAATCTATCCTTAGAAAAGCCCCGGAAAATGGTATGCAACAAGATGTATCCAGCGATTTACAGCTTCACGCTAAGGAGAAGGAACTGTTAAAGTGGTTAGAAGCATTCCCGGAAGCTATTC
>JABDLH010000008.1 GCA_013003145.1 Flavobacteriaceae bacterium
CCCTGGGGAATATCCCCCTTGTTCTTTCAGTACTGAAAGGGATCCCGGCCAAAAGGCAGCGGGTGATCATTGCGCGGGAGTTGATGATGGCCCTGGCCCTCCTTCTCTTGTTCCTCTTTCTCGGGAAACCCCTGCTCAGGTTTTTGCACCTGCAACAGGAAGCCGTTACTATTTCGGGCGGACTGATATTATTGATCATCGGCTTACGGATGATCTTTCCCAAGCCAGAAGGAATTATGGGACATCAGCCTGGGGGAGAACCATTCCTGGTTCCTATAGCCATCCCCATGATCGCGGGACCATCGGTCCTGGCCATGCTGATCCTGATGACACAGAGCGGACCGGCGAAAATGACCAACTGGTTCTTTGCTGTGTTGCTGGCATGGGGAATGTCTGCAGTGATACTGCTCGCGGCTCCCATCCTCCTGAGATTCCTAAAAGAAAGGGGATTGATCGCGGTAGAACGCCTGATGGGTATGCTTTTAGTCATGGTAGCCGTACAAATGCTCATCGATGGTTTCGAAGTGCTCTTCCAGGCATAAATAAAAAACCCCGGGTTTCCCCGGGGTTCTTACTTCTTCATCTTAGCAACCTTTATTGGTCAATTGATCCTGTAACCCTTTTCATAAAAGCGTTCAGGGCTTCCTTTTCCGAAAGGCCTTCCTTTTTCATCAGTTCCCGGACTTCCAGGGAACCGGCGATATTAGAGATCAGTTCCCCGATCACATCCAGTTCTTCATCTTTGATAGCCCGGCTTTCCGTCAGGTGCTCCAGGAGTTCCAGGGCCTCAATAGCATAATCCTGGTCGTTCTCCTCGATAAACTGGTTCAGGTGCTTAATTATTGGTAGCCGCATCGATAAATTCTTTTAAGGAATCTACTTTGTTCGTCTGCACCTGGTTGAGCAACTTCCCGTTCTTAAAGGCAGCAAATGTAGGCAGGTTATCAACCTTGGCCAACTGCCTGGATTCCGGAAACTTCTCCGCATCAACCATGACAAAAGGGATATCCTCGTTCTCAGAAGCAAACCTCTTGAACTTGGGCTTCATCACCCTGCAATTGCCGCACCATCCCGCGGAGTACTGTACCAGTACGGTGTCGTTCTCCTGGACGGTGGTCGCTAAATTATCTTCAGTTATTTCCGTGTACATAGTTTTCTTTTTTAGTTTAAAGAATGCTTCAGGTAAGAGGCTACCCCTTCCCTGTCTGCCTTCATGGCATCTTTTCCTTCTTCCCAGTTAGCCGGGCATACTTCCCCGTGCTTCTGTACGTGCTCGTAAGCATCTACCAAACGAAGGAATTCGTTCACGTTTCTTCCAAGTGGCATATGGTTGATCCCCTCATGGAAAACAGTTCCTTCTTCATCGATCAGGTAAGTTGCCCTGTAGGTGACATTGTCCCCTTTCAGGATGTCAATACCCAACTCCTCATCAAATCCTTTATACTCCGCATCCAGGATACCAAGAGCCGAAGAAAGGTTACGGTTGGTGTCGGCCAGGATATTGTATGTAACTCCTTCTATCCCTCCGTTATCTTTCGGGGTATTTAACCATGCAAAATGTACTTCCGGAGTGTCGCATGAAGCGCCGATAACCATCGTATTTCTTTTATCAAATTCTTTCAGTGCATCCTGGAAGGCATGTAGCTCCGTTGGGCATACAAAAGTGAAATCTTTCGGGTACCAGAAAAGCAATACCTTTTTCTTGTTCTTCACCGCTTCTTCAAATACGTTAAGGTGAATGGTATCACCCATTTCGTTCATTGCGGGTACTGTAATATTTGGGAATTTTTTACCTGTAAAGGCCATAGTATTTTGTTTTAATGTTTCTTAATTCAGGCTGCAAAAATACGAAGTAGTTACCGTAATATAAAAGCGAGTTTTTCTATACCTCATAGGCTAAGTCTATCCTTTGTCAGGACAGTATAAACGGGAAGGATGGGTGCTTGGAACCTGCTGCCGGAACAGCAGGCAGGAAGATGTGGAAAAAATAAGATTTCATTTTCCGGTTTTATGCCTTATCAATGAGTTTCATGGGTAGCTGAAATACAATGTTTTAGTACTGCAAACCAGTTCACTATAGCATTTATATAATATTTTTCTTACATTTAAAATGCCCTAATCCTACGAAGTGGACAATGATTCGTTCTCAAAAAGAGATCGTTTTGCCGTTTAACCTTGCTGTTTTTCCCTTGGAGGATACAGCTTTTCCCTGCATGGCTCAACATCATTGTTTAACCAAAACATACCCGATGAATAATAAGGAATGGTATTGCCTGTTGGTTACTATGTCCGGCGGCCTTGGCCTCGGAATTCTCCTGCTGGGAACGGAGAGCCTTAAATTAGATTCACATACTACTTTTAACTTCTATGATACGTTTTACGCCATCCCATCGCTCTACGCCAATATCGCCCTGGTTGTTTTATCCTTCTTCATTGTCTATTTGGGAAGAATGCTCTATAGTAATTTCAAGAGCACGATCGTAAACCTGGTCTTTATCGCGGCAACTGTCCTTATGATGACCCTGATCTTTGGACTGACCACCCTGGTCAATGGCACTTTCCGCGACAACCTTGATTCGCTCAGCTCCCCTGAACTACTGGACACAGGCCAATGGGCAAACAACTTTCATAACCTGCTCACCATCGTACAGGGATTTTTATTGGGGCTGCTGGCTATCAGCGGGATTAAAACTTTACGGCTCCTGAAAACCCGATATTTTTATTGATAATCTCACTTTTTATTTTCTACCTTTAAGTATGGATCCTTACTGTTGATTTCCTGCTTTTGATGGATTACCTGACTACTGTTCTGAAGGGCGTCTCTGTCTACGGCTGGTAAAATATCTCAGATTTTAAGGATCAATCACTTTTGTTTTATCCATGAAAACACATGATAAACCGGCTTGGTTGAAAGAAGCTGAAACCAGCCTGATTCGCTACTGTGGGGAATTCTCGCCCTTGATGATCACCCGTGCTGAAGGTTCATACCTTTATACGCGCGACGGGAAAAAGATCCTCGATTTTACTTCGGGACAGATGTGCTCGGTCTATGGTCATAACCACCCGGCTATACTAAAGGCAATGAAAGAGGCGGGGGAGCAATCCATCCACCTATTAAGCACTATGCTTTCACCGGCTGTTGTGCAGTTAAGTAAGGAAATTGTCGAGCTTTTACCCGAGGGGTTGGACAAGTGTTTGTTTATCAATACAGGCTCTGAATCTAACGAAGTAGCCCTCAGGATGGCAAAGCTAACTACCGGCGGGTTCGAGGTTATCGGCTTTGTCGGGTCCTGGCACGGAATGACTTCAGGTGCCCAGGCAAGCACCTACTCACATACGCGTAAAGGCTACGGCCCGGCCATGCCCGGAAGCTTGGCCATCCCGGCACCTTATGCCTATCGCTGCCCGATTTCCCATTGCAGGGACAGTTGTGATCACAGCTGCCTCGAGGCAGGTATGGCCTTAGTGGACCGGCAGTCTGTTGGCGCTTATGCTGCATTCATTGCGGAGCCCGTTCTCAGTGCAGCAGGAATAATTGATCTGCCCACGGATTACCTGGTAAAACTTAAAAAGCTTTGTGAAGAACGTGGCTTATTACTCATCCTGGACGAAGCCCAAACCGCGTTTGGTCGCGTAGGTCTCAACTTTGCTTTTGAAAGGGATGGGATCCTGCCCGACTTCCTCACGCTCTCCAAAACCCTTGGTGGGGGTATCCCTCTCGCAGCTACGGTAACCAGCTCGGCCATAGAAGAAGACTGTTATAAAAAAGGCTTCCTAAATATTACCTCTCACATCTCTGATCCCCTTCCCGCCCATGTCGGCCTGGCGATGATTGCCGTCTTGCAACAGGAGAAAATGGCGGAACGCGCCGTTGAACAAGGAGATTATTTAATGCAACAATTATTGGAGTTGCAGCAAAAATATGAATGTATAGGCG
>JABDLH010000011.1 GCA_013003145.1 Flavobacteriaceae bacterium
GCACCACCACCACAATCTTCTTCCGATATCTACCAGAACCTGAAGGAATTGAATTTCTTTGGGAGGGCCCTGTATATCGCTGCCCACCCGGATGATGAAAACACCCGACTGATCGCTTACCTCTCAAAAGAACAGAAAGCGAGAACTGCATACCTTTCTGTCACCCGAGGTGATGGAGGACAAAACCTGATTGGCCAGGAACTCAGGGAACTGTTAGGAGTCTTAAGAACACAGGAACTCCTGGCCGCGCGGCGCGTAGATGGAGGTGAACAGTATTTTACGCGAGCAAATGATTTTGGCTATTCCAAGCACCCCGACGAAACCCTCAAGATCTGGGATAAGGAAGCGGTACTCGGTGATGTGGTTTGGGTGATCCGAAATTTTCAACCCGACGTGATCATCAATCGTTTTGACCACAGAACTCCCGGTTCTACACATGGTCATCACACTTCATCTGCCATGCTGAGTACCGAGGCATTTGACCTTGCAGGAGATGCAGCCGCCTACCCTGGCCAATTGAACGAGGTAGACCCCTGGCAACCCAAAAGACTGTTTTTTAATACTTCCTGGTGGTTTTATGGCAGCCAGGAGAATTTTGAAAAAGCGGATAAATCCAATATGCTGACCTTTGACACCGGGATTTACTACCCGGTCCTGGGAAAGTCTAATAACGAGATCGCCGCCCAGGCGAGCAGCCAACACCTTAGCCAAGGATTTGGCCGGATGTTACAGCGGGGCTCAGAGAATGAATATATAGAATTACTGAAAGGGGATTCATTTGCATCCACCAAGGAACTTTTTGATGGTATAGACACCAGCTGGTCCCGTATTGAGGGAGGCGAAGAAATCGGTCAGCTGTTATACCCCCTCGAGAATAATTTCAATTTTAAAGACCCTTCTGTACACCTTCCGGACTTACTGAAAGCACACGGTATGCTGAGCGCACTGGGTGACAGCAGTTGGAAGGATCAAAAACTTAAGGAACTGGAACAGATTATCCTGTCCGTCAGCGGCATATTCCTTGAAGCAGTTTCGGACGAGCCAAGCAGCTATCCCGGGGGTGCCGTGACCGTAGCGCTGGAAGTGATTAACCGCAGCAAGAATGACGTGACATTAGTTTCCGCTGATCTCACTGCTACTCCACTCCAATCGTTTGATAAAAAACTTGAGGACAACCAAAAATTAACCGAATCCCTGAAACTCACCATCCCGGCAGATGCAGCTTATTCCAGTCCCTACTGGTTAAATGAAAAAGGTAGCCTGGGAATGTATAAGGTAGAGGACCGATCACTGATCGGGCAACCGGAAACCCCAAGGGAGTTTAAAGCTGTTTTTAAGCTGAATATTGCAGGTTATCCCCTGGAAGTGACACGCCCCATCATCCATAAATATTCAGAACCGGATAAGGGTGAGATCTACAGGCCATTTGAAATATTACCCGAAGTGACGGCCAGGTTCAGTGAACCCGTATTCATTTACACGAACGGGTATCCGCACCTGATCCCGGTTCGTATCAGGGCGAACAGGAACAATGTAAAAGGATCTATCGCCCTGGATACCAAAGATGGCTGGTCTACAGAGGAGACAAACATTCCTTTTGAAATAGCAAATAAGGGAGATGAGATCACCGTAAATTTCTCATTGACCTCTCCAACCACTGAAAGTGAAAGCGAGATCAGACCGGTTATCAGTCTTGACGGTAAGAAGTTAAGCCGTGAACTGGTGACCATAGATTACGATCATATTCCTACCCAATCAGTGCTCCTGCCGGCCAGTGCCAAAGTAGTACGCCTGGATATTAAAAAGGCCGGGGAAGATATAGGTTATATCGCGGGCGCCGGAGACCTGGTCCCCGAAAGCCTGAGACAGATCGGGTATAAAGTGAGTATGATAGACCCCGCTACTATTCAAAAAGGAAGCTTGGATAAATACGATGCAATTGTAGTAGGGATCCGCGCTTATAATGTATTGGATGAACTAAAATTTAAACAACCCTTCTTATTTGAATACGTAAAAAAAGGAGGCAACCTGATTCTCCAGTATAATACTGCAGGGCGAAGGGATGCCGACATGGATTTCTTAGCCCCTTACCCGCTTCAATTGTCCCGTGACAGGGTTTCTGATGAGAATGCCCCTGTTGATATTATAGCCCCGGATCATCCCCTTGTCAATAAACCGAACACCATAAACCAGGATGATTTTGAAGGCTGGGTGCAGGAGCGTGGACTTTATTTCCCGGGATCCTGGGACCAAGCCTTTACCCCTATACTTTCCATGAATGATTCCGGTGAATCGCCAAAAAAAGGTTCCCTATTGGTAGCCCCATACGGAAAAGGCCATTATATTTACACTGGACTGAGTTTCTTCAGGGAACTCCCCGCAGGTGTCCCGGGCGCTTATAAATTATTTGCCAATATGTTATCTCTGGGTAAAAAGGCTCAGTCCGAAAAACAGGCCACAAAAGGTTAGCATGGAAGAGAAATTTGTTTGGAAAAAATCTTATACCTGGGTATTATTACTGAATGCCACTTACATCCTCATTTTCTATTACCTAATGACGACCTTTAGCTAATATGGCAACACTGGATTGGATCATATTAGCGACCACCCTGATCTTTATCGTGGCCTTCGGGGTCTGGAAGACCAAGGGCAGTAAAGATGTAAACGACTACGTTCTTGCCGGCAATACCACTCGTTGGTGGACCATAGGCTTGTCCGTTATGGCCACCCAGGCCAGTGCCATCACCTTCCTCTCTACACCGGGCCAGGCCTTCCATGACGGGATGGGTTTTGTGCAGTTCTATTTTGGACTTCCACTGGCGATGATCATCATCTGCATGGTCTTTATACCTATCTACCACAGGTTAAAAGTTTATACAGCCTACGAATTCCTGGAAAATCGATTTGACCTTAAGACCCGGACCCTGGCTGCTATCCTCTTCCTTATACAGCGAGGTATGGCCGCGGGGATTACCATCTTTGCGCCCTCGATAATTCTATCTGCTGTTTTGGGTTGGGATTTGAGAACCCTGAATATCATCATCGGGATCCTCGTCATCATCTATACCGTCACCGGGGGCACCAAAGCGGTGAGCGTCACCCAAAAACAACAGATGTTCATTATCATGTCCGGGATGTTCATTGCATTCTTTTTTATCCTGGGATATCTCCCCGAGGATATCAGTTTTGGAAAAGCACTAAAAATTGCCGGGGCCAATGGTAAATTAGAAATTCTGAATTTTGACCTGGATACAGATAGCCGGTATACCATCTGGAGTGGACTAACCGGCGGACTCTTCCTTATGCTGGCGTATTTTGGAACCGATCAAAGCCAGGTGCAACGTTACCTTAGCGGTAAGTCGGTTCGGGAAATGCAGCTTGGTCTTATTTTTAACGGGGTCCTTAAGATTCCTATGCAATTCTTTATTCTCCTGGTCGGGGTCATGGTATTTGTCTTTTACCAGTACAACAATTCCCCGCTGAATTTTAACCCGGCAGCTACCAATGCCGTTATGGAATCTCCCTATGCGGATGATTACAAAATGCTCATAGAAGGCCACCGGGAGATTGAGCAGGACAAAAAGATGGCACAGGACCAGTTTGCTTCAGCCCTGGAAATAAAAGAATACGCCGCTATCGTGGCGGCTGAAAAACAAATCGCCGAGATCAACGAAATGGAAAAGAATAACCGTGCGGCAGCCAGGACACTGATCAACAAGGCAGATAGTACGGTAGAGACCAATGACAAGGATTATGTCTTCATCCATTTTATATTGCACCAGCTTCCAAGGGGACTGATCGGGCTTTTACTGGCTGTGATACTTTCCGCGGCCATGTCCTCTACTGCTTCAGAACTGAATGCACTGGGGACCATCAGTGCCCTGGATCTGTATAAGCGTTATAAAACCGGTGATTTTACCCAGGAACACTTTGTAAAGGTTTCTAAGTTTTTCACCCTGGTCTGGGGAATTGTCGCTATCCTCATCGCATGTGTGGCCAACCTTTTTGACAACCTGATACAATTAGTAAATATTATCGGGTCTATCTTCTACGGAAATGTGCTGGGAATTTTCCTGCTGGCCTTCTTCTTTAAGTACGTAAAAGGAAACGCCGTATTTATCGCCGCCCTGGTAACACAGGTGATCGTGATCGTCGGTTGGTACTGGGACTGGATGTCATACTTATGGCTTAATGCCTTTGGCTGTGCTATGGTGATCCTGATCGCTTTTATCCTGGAAGGATTTGATCGCTTGCTTAAAAACCCTCCCATCAGGACATAAAAAAACCCGGGATCGCCCGGGTTCTTATAAATATCGTCAGCTAAGACTTACATAGCACCCCATTCTTTCAGGGAATCCTTG
The DNA here is from genome assembly GCA_013003145.1 of Flavobacteriaceae bacterium. Taxonomy (GTDB): domain Bacteria; phylum Bacteroidota; class Bacteroidia; order Flavobacteriales; family Flavobacteriaceae; genus Zeaxanthinibacter. The sequence goes on from JABDLH010000011.1 coordinate 4,362, forward strand.
TTCAGTTTTACGTAATCCTGGTTTCCTGCTTTCTGTGCAACTTCCAGTGATTTTTTAGCAGCTTCGATCGCCTTATCTTTCTTACCCATTTGGGCATAGATCAGTGATTGTTTCCTCATGACCCAGAAGCCGTCAGGATTCATTTCTACCGCCTTCTCAATCCACTTGCTGGCTTTTTCAAGGTCTTTACCTTCTTCCAGGTAATAGCTTGCAGCGGCATAATAGTCATTTGCCCCCGGCCCGTTCATGACACGATCAATACTGGCCATTGCTTTTTCCTGTGTAGGTACTGTAAATGGAATACCTACATAAGTATTATCCCAGATGATCCCCAGGGTGGCCCCATTGTTGTGAAGGTCATCAATAGTCATAGTAAAAGTTTCCACATCCATTTCCATGGTATGGACATCTGCAGTTGCTTTCGCAGCTACCTTGCTATCATCCCATTCCTGGGGAGTACCCCAGTTATTGGTGTCTGAGTAGAACATAACTTCCCAGCTACTTTCACCAGGCTTGGTAAAGACTGCATAAGTACCGGCTTTCAGCGTCTGCTCGCCGATCTTTACATCATCACTAAAAGTGATCTTTGAGTTTTCATTGGCCCCGGTACGCCATACTTCGTTGTAAGGCACAAGGTTTCCAAAAATAGTTCTCCCTCGCATGGAAGGACGGGAGTATTCTACAGTTACATCAGTAAGACCTACCTTCTGTTCCAGGGTTGAAGAAGGACTGGGCGCAGGTGCCGAGATCTGGGCACTCATGCCCAACGTCAATAATACAGTGGACAGGAATAAAGTTAATCGTTTCATTTTGTTTTGAAATTAGTTTGTATACCTACAAAGCTAGCCATAATGAAGGCTGAAATTGTTAAGGAATCCTTAAATAAAGTGTGATTTCGTGCGCTGTCAGCTTCTGTAAAACACTGTGGAGTATAGCAATTCCTGTCCCTTATCTAGAAGATGAGGACCATCAATAATTACAGGGAGTTAGTTGCTTCCTGCAGAATTCCCTGTAGTGTCAATGGTATACAAATTGGCATCAAAGGCAGTAAAATTCTCAGAAGACAGATAGTACATATAAGGACCTGCAGCAGTAATGGCCTCTACCTGTGAGAAGTTAATATCCAATCCTTTCTTGCGAACCTCTCCTGCAAAAATATTTTCTGCCGTCATTCCTGAAACACTTACGACAAACGGCTGCAGCAAACGGGAATAACCGGAAAGATATATGAATCCCGATTCGGCATTGTAGGTAGCCCCGGTGATCAATCCGTTGACAGTAAAGGTGCCGACGTGCCGGGCAATATGCTTACCGGGAGATTTTGGGATAGCATAGGCACGAGTAGTTTCGGACTGCCATGACTTGGAAAAGACCACCAGCTGATCCCCCATCACCAATAGCGCCTCGGCATCCCACTCGCTTCGACCAACTCTTTTAATCCCTTCCCGGTCTTCATAAATGTATTCGATGCGCTCCGCAGTTACTTCGGCCTGAACTTCCACGTCTGACTTTGTAATTTTATAGATCACCAGGTCCTCCCTGTCCCCAAAAGTATTGCCGATATCTGCCACGTAAATATGAGACTCATCCTGGTCCATGTCTTCCCAATCCCTGTTTTCTGCGTTTCGCAAAGCTACGGAACGGATTACGGCACCTGTATCGGTGTCTAACTCGTAAATCCGTGCATCACGGCCAGAATCGTTATGGGTGTATAATTTCCCGTCGTAAAAAGCAAGTCCGGACGTTTCTTTTACTTCCGATGGCAACTCGGCCACCAGGCGGGTAGGTTGCTGTAACTGCAGGGAGAAGATAATCCATAGGTATATTAAAAACGGAAGCATAGCGGGCATTCATCAAATTTGGGCGAAAATTACGAATTAGGCAATCACCATGCCAGTAACACAATGGATAGAACCCTTTATTTAAGAGCAGTTTAACTACCCCGGCCCATCCATGAACATCTGGCTTAAACAGATTTACTATTTGTTTAACATTTATTATTTTTTATTGAACAATAATCAAGCTAATTTTATGATCAAATAGCGTTATGTATCAAATCAGAACTACCCAGGCAGTGCCCATAACAGCAGGAAAAGCCTGGGACTTTCTTTCAGATCCTGAAAATCTTAAAAAACTAACCCCGGAACACATGGGTTTTCACATCCTCTCCGGGTCAGAACGACCGATGTTTCCAGGCCAGATCATCGAGTATAAAATATCGCCATTTCCAGGCATTACCACCCGCTGGGTGACCGAAATATCGCATGTACAGGAAGGTGAATATTTTGTCGATGAACAGCGGTTTGGCCCTTATGCTTTCTGGCATCATAAACATATGATACATCCTTCCCCGGAAGGGGTCGTTATGGAGGACATCGTAGACTACAAACTCCCATTTGGACCTATTGGAAAATTGGGACATTCCTTAGTGGTGAAAAAGCAATTGAAACATATATTTAAGTATCGATCCGAAAAACTCAGCCAGATGTTCGGATCCATACCGGGACAGGAGGGTACATTCGAATTAAAAACGATTTAAATGAAAAAGAAAATATTGATGATCGGCGGTTCTCACGGGATCGGCAAATCTATAGTACAAGAAATACAGGACACCCATGAAGTTCATGTGGCTTCCAGGACCAATGACGGGCTGGAGGGTCTTAATGTACACTATCATAAATTGGATGTGCTTGCAGACGATTTAGACACCTCGGCTTTACCAGGCAGCTTAGACGGGTTTATATACTGCCCGGGTAGTATCACCCTGAAACCCTTTAAAATGTTGAAGCTAGATGATTTTCGCTCAGAAATGGAACTCAACTTTTTCAGCCTGGTCAAGATTCTACAGGCTGTCATGCCCAAGATGACCGAAGGTGGATCCGTGGTTCTGTTCAGTACGGTAGCCGTAGGGACCGGGATGCCCTTCCATGCCAGCGTCGCTGCTGCCAAAGGTGCTATAGAAGGCTTCGCTAGGGCTATGGCTGCCGAGTACGCCCCCAAAGTGCGGATAAATGTGATCGCTCCCTCGCTGGTCGATACTCCATTATCCTCCCGACTACTCAACAACGAGAAAAAGCAGGAATCAATGGCAGAGAGGCACCCTTTAAAGCGGTTTGGAAAACCGGAAGACATCGCCGCAATGGCCACCTTCTTATTGAGTGACGGAAGCAGCTGGATGACCGGTCAGACTCTCGGCGTTGACGGCGGTCTTGGAGTCTTAAACCTAAACTAGGATGAAAGAACCCATCTCCATTTTCTGGTTCAGAAGAGACCTTCGCCTTGATGATAATGTCGGTTTCTGGAATGCTTTAAAAGGTGAATACCCAGTAATGCCGTTGTTTATTTTTGATACGGAAATACTGGATAGTTTACCCGAAGACGACGCCAGGGTGACTTTTATCTATGACCGTTTACAACAAATGAGGCAACAGTTGCAGGACGAACACGATAGTTCTATTGCATTGCTCCATGGAGAGCCGCTACAGTTGATAAAAGACCTATGCTCAGAATACCGGGTAGCGGAAGTATATACTAACCATGATTATGAGCCATACGCCACCAAAAGAGACCGGGAAATAAGAGACTTCTTAGAAGCTAAGGATATTGCTTTCCACACCTTTAAGGACCAGGTGATCTTTGAAAAA
>JABDLH010000029.1 GCA_013003145.1 Flavobacteriaceae bacterium
GACTCAGTCCGGGCAGGTACCGAACAGTACGTTCGGGCGGGAGGGACAAAGGGGGGGTGGAGATTGTAGTTCTGGGCTTAGAAGTCTAACCTCTATTGCCAACCCGCCCGCCGTTCGGACGGACTGCCAACTGCTAACTGCAAACCGTCAACTGCCAACTGGGGCCCCTAACCCCACCCCGGTTACAAGTTAAATGCTTTCACTGCAGGAAGCTTGCAGTCCAATTAGGGACACAGGTACAAAGGGACATAGGGACAAAAGAGATAGGATGGCAGTTCTGAGCAAAAAGTCAAAACCTCTATTGCCGACTGCTAACTGCTAACTGTAAACTAGCCCACAACCCTTCGGTCCCGATAGTCACATTGATCCCCTAATTATTTCGGTCAGGCAATAAGTAATTCTTTTTTCTAGGAAACTGAACCTTCAATATGCCCGTCTCGTAACTATAGGTATATCAATCGTTAGCAGCACAGTATCTTAACAAAAAATAAATCAATATCGGTTCAGATGTTTGTAAATTGAATTCCTTAAAAAAAAAGCTATGAAAATATTTACCCCGGTATTGATGGTTTTCGCCTTTTTACTGGCGCCATCCTGCCAATCCTCGAATAACAATAAGAAGAAGACCGAAGAAAGTACCCCAAGCCAAGAAACTGCTAAAGCAGACATTCCCCAGGACTTGTCGGAATATGAAACCGCCTATTTTGCCAGTGGATGCTTTTGGTGTGTAGAAGCTATTTTTGAAAGTGTCCGCGGTGTTGCAGAAGTGGTTTCGGGCTATGCCGGAGGGGAAGAAGAAAACCCTACTTACGAAGCTGTGAGTTACGGGCGGACTACCCATGCGGAAGCCGTTAAAGTGTATTACGATAAAGAGAAAATAAGTTTCCAGGAACTGGTCCAGGTGTTCTTCGGATCACATGACCCAACAACCCTTAATCGCCAAGGTCCGGATCGTGGTCCCCAGTACCGATCGATTGCCTTCTACCAATCCGAATCAGAAAAGGCATTCATCGAACAATATATCAAGGCCTTAGAAGACAATAAAGTCTACGACCAGCCCATAGTCACTGAAATTGAACCCCTGGATATTTTTTATGAAGCAGAGGAATATCACCAGGACTATGAGCATAAAAATCCTAATAATTCCTATATCAGGAATGTATCTGTACCAAGGCTTAATCGCTTTAAAGAAAATTTTCCGGGCTACCTGAAAGAGCATTCGGAAAAAACTTCACACTAAATTTCTTTCATTTTATAAAGCGGGCCCTATAGCCCGCTTTTTTGATTGCATCTAACCCGCATCGAATATAGCACGCTCTATTGTTTTAGTGCTATTTTTCTTACTTTTGGCGTAATAATTAAACTATTAATTACCTAAATTACGTATATTATAGCCTGGTTTCCCCCGAATCCTGATCTTATTGGTCAATGGGGTGAACCTTAAAAGTAGTAATAACATAGCCCCTATCCTATGTTGAAAAATTACGTACCCTTCTTCCTGATCCTGGCATTGCACCTGAGCTGCAATAAAGGAATTCGTAAGGAAGATCACGATATTAAAGAGGTGACCTATACCCGCATAGCTCCGAAACTAGACGGTATCCCGGACGATTCCTGCTGGAGAAAAAGTAAATGGCATGACCTGGACCAAAACTGGAAGGGTGAACCGTACAGCCCGGATGACTTCAGAGGGAGGTATAAACTGAGCTGGAGTACCCATGCACTTCACTTATTACTCGAAGTTTTTGACGACAGCTTGTTCGACAAACAGGCGGATCCCTTAAAATTATGGTGGGACGACGATTCCGTAGAAATCTTTATCGATGAAGACAATTCGGGCGGCCTGCATCAGTACAGTCACAATGCTTTTGCATATCACGTCGCCCTTGATGGGAATGTGGTCGATGTAGGTCCTAGCAGGAAACCAATGCTCTATAATAATCACTTGACGATTGCTAGGAGAACTATCGGAGAAAAAAGTATTTGGGAAATGTCAATCGCACTTTATCCGGATACTTATAATGACGATAACTCACAATCAAGGATAATCCTGGATAAGGATAAACGTATAGGTTTTGCCTTAGCTTATTGTGATAACGACGGAAGTATGGAGAGAGAAAACTTTATCGGGTCGGTTTTTGTCCCCGGGGACAATAAGAACCTGGGATGGATCAATGCAGATATTTTCGGGACCCTGGTCCTGGTAGAATAATTATTGTAGGGTAACTTCACTGTAATTCGCACGGATCACTACAGTCCTGTTATTGTTCTTATCAAGGTGAGAACCTTGGTATTTCTCGAATCCATCCGGAAATTTTTCCCCGGATTTCTTTGCAAATCCCGGGAGCTTTAGTTCGTTCGAGTTTCCCTCCACGGTAAGATTATAGGCCGTGGCGGGCATTTTACACTGCAGTTCTCCATTCTGTAAACTAATATCAACCTTTTCAAATCCATCCGAAATACTCCTGATATGCAGGGAACCTAAACTGTTCATTATCTTGGCATTTTTTTGCAAACGGTCAATGGTGACTTCAGACGAGTTGGCACGAAGGTCCAGTTTATGCACTTCGTCTAAGATGACGTCTCCGGAAAAATCGGTCTGAAGGGTGCCAAGCTTCCATAATTGCACGGCCACCGGGGAATAGGCCACGTAAATTTTCGTGGCCGATCCGTCAATGGTTTTTGCTTTCAAAGAAGCATAAGATAAGTTGGCATCCAGGTTGCTCGTTTGTGAAGCCATCTTTACTTCCCCGTGTTTCACATTCATTTTAATTTTAAGATTTTTAGGCATCTTTACCTTAATGGTCTTCTTGATCTTGAACTTCTTATGTTCCCCATCTTCCGAGAAATAAAAAACGTTGGGGGCCTCAGACTCACCATTGCGGTGAATGATCACATTTTTTCTCTCTACCCTGGCCTCGTCAAGAGCTCTCCTGGCAGCTTCCCTGGCATAAACCCGGGCCTCTTCCATCTCTTCCCTCATTTCCGCACGCGCGGCTTCCATTTCCTGCCTGGCTTCTGCTCTCACTGCATTCATTTCTTCCCTCCTCTTTTCGCGCTCTTCGGTCATTTTCTCGCGCATTTCTGCACGCTTTTCCATCCGCTCGCTATACGCCTCCATTCGATCTGCCATGGAGTCTGACCAGGCCTCCAATTCCTTTTCGTAATTTTCATCAAAACCTTTACGGAATTCCTTTTGCCATTTCTTCATATATTTCTCACCATCCTTTTTAAAAGCCTCGTAATCAAAATTCTCTTTCGGCATTGGTGGCATAGGAGGTAGATCTGGCATCGGGGGTAAATCCGGTATCTCGAGATCATGAAACAACAGCTCCATTTGTGGCTTCATTTCCATCGCTATATGTGCCCCCGGTGCCGTCCTGAAATTATAACTCATGGCCATGGGGTTACCTGATTCTGTCCTGATCTGGATTTTTTCACTGTTACCGAGGATATTGATCTTATTCTTTTCAAAATAAGCCTTGGCTTGTTCCTCATCTGCTCCCTCCAGTTCAATGGTGGCCTCCACTACCACCTGCTGCTGATCCCAGGTCTCAAACTCCAGGTCTGCATGAGAGGTAGTGATATCGATTACCGTTTCTGGAGATACCTTAAAGGTCTCCTTATAGGTTTTCGTTTGTGCCCGGGCACTAAGCCCGGCAAGGAAAAAAAGACATAAGCCCCAAGTGCCAGCCTTAAATACTGTGTGATGTAACTGTTTCATTTTTTGATGATTTTAATTGATTGATTTTATCCCTGAGCTTGTAAAGAAGGTCTAAACGTGTCTGGAGGTTATAGATCAGGGCTTCTATGGTCTGGTCATTAGGTCCCAAATCGTTTAGTTCCTTCTGTAAATCTTTGTAGGCTTCGTTAAGCGTAGCTAATCGCTCCATATAATCGGTTACCATATTCTGGTTCTCCGGAGATATTTCCAATTCGGCCAATTCCATGTTGATACTGGCCAGGTAAAAGTTTTCTATTTTCTCCAGGTCCGGTGAGAGGTCTCCCAAGGATATCCTTTGCTCCTGCTCGGGCTCCTGCTCTTCCAGAACAAGTGGTTGTTGCTC
>JABDLH010000069.1 GCA_013003145.1 Flavobacteriaceae bacterium
ATGGGTAGCGAGCGCGAAGATCTTTTTGTCTTGTTGGCGAGTGAAAATGAAGGAAAAGCGATGCTTTCTTGTTTTGTATCAAAAGCTCTGGTAGAAGTCCATTCCTTACATGCGGGTACCATTGTCCGGGAACTGGGTACACACATTCAAGGTGGAGGAGGTGGACAACCTTTCTTTGCAACTGCCGGAGGAAAAGACCCTTCAGGCATTCCTGCTGCATTGGCCGCATTTAAAAATTACCTTCCTTAATTTTTACTTTTAGGAAACAGGTGAAGTCTGATTATTCACCAGCGTGAGACCGTCATCGATCAGGTGTCCAAGTTTAGGATTGTTTTGCTTTATCACTTCCAGATGTTCCAAAATCTCCTGTGCAAAATCCTGATCACCGTTAGTTTTAGCCAGTTCATATAATTCAACCGGCAGGAGCCAATCTTGTGGATGGTTTTCACGAATTTCTTTAAATACCTTGTTTCTGGATATAGTACGGTTTGTCCCTTCCCTAAAAGCCCGGATCTGACCGTAAAATTCTTCCAGTTTTATTCGTTCTTCTGATCGTTCGGGATGAATAGTTGTTGATGACAGGCTATGAGTAACCAGGTTGAAACTGCTCAGATCGGCGGGGCCATTGAAGGCCGATTCTATAGTGACACCTATGGCAATGCTGTATAAGCCTTCCCCTGAGTCGTATATTAGCTTGTCTTTATGAGTAACCTTGCAACCTGTGAAGGTGACTAAGATGATCTCCCCCTTCAGATTGCGCGTGCCAGTAACGATCGTACCACTAACCTCGATATCACCTTCATATTCTAAGGAAATGGTTTCTTCTTCATATATATTGTAGGCCTTCAGATCAAGCGGACTCATATCTTCTATGGCCAAATTGATGCCTTTTAGTTTCCCCAAAGGGGTTCCAAATCCGGTGTGGTGTTGCTCTGTACTGTGACCGATCAACTCTTTTTCGCGATATGCCAAAGCAGTAGGCCCCTTAGTTTGGATATATACCGGTTCCCCTTCAGCTTCAATTACACTTTCAAAGATGCCCGAGATCTGTAATCCTGTGCTTAGTTCTACAGTCCCTAATTCATTGGCTTCGATCAATTTTTGTACCCCGCTAAGTCCTCCTTTGCGCAGGGCCATAGTGTTGGCAAATTCTTCCAGCACCTGGTTTAAGTAGGCAAAATCAGAGGTGACAAATAGCTGGGGCTGTGGTTTAGTTATATCAAAAGCCATGTATGCCGCATCAATGGAATAAGGGATCTTTTTAACTTCATCAGTCATACACCAGCTGCTTTCTCCAATAGATGAAAGCAGACCGGCTCCGTAGATCTTGGGATCCTCGACAGTGCCAATGAGCCCGTATTCAACTGTCCACCAGTGGAGATTTCGAATGAGGGCCATTTCAGAGGGATCCCCCATGTTATTTTGAAGGTCTTCGATCTTCTTCTCGGCCTTGGTGATCTCTTCTTCCGGGGTTCCTGGAGCTTCCTTAATAATAGATAGGTGCCTGACGGCGTCGTATAATTCATAGTCTTTTGCACTGGAAATAGCTTTGCATCCGATCTCACCAAAGCGACGAAGATATTCGGCATATTCAGGGTTAGCTATGATAGGTGCATGTCCTGCGCCTTCGTGGATAATGTCGGGGGCCGGTGTATATTCAATGTGTTCAAGCTGGCGTATATCGGAAGCGATAACCAATACGTTGTATGCCTGAAATTCCATAAAGGCCGATGGAGGAATAAAACCATCCACGGCAACGGCAGCCCAACCAATCTCCTTCAGGATCCTGTTCATCCCGTACATATTTGGAATATGATCTATGGAGATCCCTGTTTTCCGCAATCCATCCAAGTAGGAACCATGTGCCACCTTGCTCAGATAATCCACATTTTTGCGCATAACGTAGCGCCATACAGCCTGATCTATAGGGCTATAGGCTTCGTAATTCTGCGGTTTTATAAATTGTCTGAGATGAACCGGAAGTTTATCCAGAATAGGGTTGGATTCGTACGTCATCAGCTATTCCTTTATACCTGTAAAGATACAAAAAACCGCCCTGACGATGGGGATATCAGGGCGACTGTTTTTAGTTGGAAGCTATTGCGTTCGGGGGATATTTGGCGAGTATCTCTCTCACAAATTCTTTTATTCGTTCTTCCTTCTTTTCCATGTTTTGAACGCTTAGAGAACCTTGTCCACGGCCTTGCCAAACAAGCTCCTTGTTCTTAGCATCAATCAGATCTATGTATAAGGCTCCTTCTGTGCGAGTACTAACATTAGGACCCCAGTATCCGCCCCAGGGACCCCAGTAGCCTCCCCAATAGGGATAACCCCAGCCCCAGCCAAAGCCATAGCTGTAGTTAAACACTTCAACCCGCTCTTTTTCTTTGGTAAAAATACTTACCAACAGATCAGGAGATTGAGATTTCACGAATCCACGTGAATTCATTTCTGCCTCGATCGCTCTTAAGATCCGTTTCTTGTCAAGATCTGAGATCTCGGCCTTATCGATGCCGGTTTTGTAGAATGCATAGCTCTTATAGGTATTAAAATCAGCTTCCCTATCATAATCTGCGACAACCCTGACGGAAATGCAGGATGACATCATGAAGAGAACCAGTACGGGCAGGTAAAACTTCTTTAATCTTTTCATAACAATACGTTTTTTATTTCTTCACTTCAGTTAGGAAATGTCACAAATATCATGCCGAAACCGGGCTAAAATCACCCATCATAAAGCACGTTCATTAAAGCCAAAGGGACAGTGTTTACATCTGCTTTCACAACAATATCCCCGTTTTAAATGGTACTGTTCAGTGAACACTCGATACCCTTCTTCAGACCAATAATAATCCCCTTCTTCCAGGGGGATGTATTCCTTCATTACTTACCAGCTCAGGTTTTATAAAGGTAATTGAAACCTCCAAACAATGTGTAGGCTTTAACTTTTTATCATATTCAATCCCTGGCGTGTTCAGCTGCTGATTTTCCCGAGTGATATATTACAATTATCTTTAACACGCAGCGTTAGTCAAATAGCTATGAT
>JABDLH010000135.1 GCA_013003145.1 Flavobacteriaceae bacterium
TGTCAGGGCTGAAGATGAATTTACTTTATTTGAATGGGCAGATCACATGGTCTCTGTCAGCAATAACGGGGCTGCAAGCGTAGTGTACAGGGAAGCTTTGCTCATGGCCGCACTTGGAGAAGATTACCTCACCTTAACACCGGAGGAATCCGAAAGATTTTTCAAGGAAACCCCACGTGATTCCCTGACAAACCTGTCTCATGCTATCGTTAACGACCCTTTACGGGAAATGGGGATCACTGAAGACGAATGGCGCCTGGGAGGGTTTTTCACCAACGGGCCAGACCGGTATGTGAGTCGCAAGGGCGGCAGTATAGGGACGCCCGTAGGCCTGATGAAATTTATGGTGAAAATGGAGCAGGGAGAAGCCATAGATGCCCCGTCCAGCCTGGAGATGAAGCGACTGATGTACCTTACAGACCGCCGTATTCGCTATGCCCATTCTCCAAGGCTCAATGATGCCGCTGTATATTTTAAATCCGGGAGTTTCTACAAATGTGATCGCCAAAAAAATCCGGATTGTGGAGATTATGCAGGAAATGTCTTCAATTACATGAATTCTGTAATCCTGGTAGAGCATCCGGATGGAACCCGATACATCGTATGCCTTATGACCAATGTATTAAATAAGAATTCTGCAGGGGAACATATGTACCTCGCTACCGCCATTGATAGGATATTACATTGATCTAAACAGAAGTTGAGAGACGTTTCATTACCCGCTTAGCGAATTCACTGACCTCCGGGTTTTTATGACCGGCCAGTTTCCTGACCACCTTTCTGTACTTCTGATCCCTGAGCTCTTCTATGATGCGCAGGCTGGCCATTTTCACCCGCTTTCCGCGCTTGGCCACCAGCATGCTGATGCATTTGTATTCGTTCATCTTTTTCATAGCAGGCATGGCATGCTTCTGTTCGATATTTTCAAGGATGCGGTATTCTAACAGGGGAAGAATAGCTCCTTTCAGACGATTGTGTAAAAGGTTATCCAGGAATTCCAGCGCGTTGTTCACCGTGTCCTCCTTCTGGCTCTTTATTCCGTAGTACGCCACTTCAATGTCTGCATGGTGGTATTTTATACTGAGCAATTCAAAAATAGCCTGGAAACTGAGGTCTAATTGCTGGTATAAAATCTGTAGCAGTTCTTCCCTGGCAATCTGAAGGTTAAGCAGCTCTTTCTGCTTCTCGGGATCCTGGCTTAAATTCAAGGATTCTTCGACGGTATTTATAGACCAGATCGTGTTCTTGTAGTACTTGGTTTCCCGTATAATATACCTGTTGATCAGCCTGTCCGGGAATCGTAATTTGGGGTTGGATAATTTAAGTTTCCGTAGGTGTTTAGCAGCGGCTAAACGAGTCCGGACATCGCGGTTCCTCAATAGTTTTAATAAGGTGTTGACCGAGTGCTGGTTGTGAAAAGATCCGATTACCTCGGGCAAATAGGGCTTAACCTGGTCTTCTAACAACTCCTGTTCAGCCATCGTATACAGTGTTCTTGAAATTTCCTGCCCGTAGTTTTTAAGGGCCTTTATCCCCGCCTTTCTATATTTCTTTTCCTTAAGCGCATTGAGCAAGGGGTGTATAAATCTCTGATCTGCCGTAAGACCTGCTGCCCTGATCGCTTTTTTGACGACCGCTTCTTCAGACTTGTCCAGGTTTTCTTCTATAAAGGGGTAAAATTGGGGAAGACCAGCAAAACCTATAACTAACAACAATTCTGACAGGTACTGTTCCGATGGTGCTGATGCGCTTTGGGCAATTCTGATTCGCTGATCGATACGCTCTGCCAAGTGATAGCGCGCACCAAGTTTCTCATTGTTCGTCGCTTCCTGTGCCAGGCACAATAGGGCTGCGTCGGCGATCTGGGCCTGCGGATGGTCCAAGTAGGTATTAAAGACGTACACATCATTGATGTGAGTATTATCCAAAATATATTCCATAGCTGCCAGGACAACTTCACGATCTTCGAGCTCTAAGAGCCCGACTACCTTTTTAGAAGCCGTGCCTTTATCGTAGAAATGAAGCAATTTGAGCGCCTTCGTTTTAACCTTATTATCCGGATGGTACAGCAGCGCAATTATATCAGGTTGTAGAGTTTTTAGCTTATAATCATCCAGCTTATCGAGCAACCTGAGAATTTCTTCCTCCGTGCCCTTACTCAGTATATGCTTTGCATGCCTGAGGGTAGCTGCTCTCCTATCCCCTTTCTTGTCCTTGGCTACCGGGTCTATAGAGCTTTTAAGATTTCTCCTGAACGAGTCAAAATAAGCTTCCCGAAGCCTGTATATCAGTATGATCCAGACGAAGAGGAATAGTAAAATCAGGATAGTGATATATATAGTGTCTATCTCCATTTTACGGATCACGAAATACAGTAAGAGACCGGCGATTCCCCCGGAGATACTATCCACCACAACATCGATATAAGATTTGGCCTGGTTCTTTATTTGGAACGGGATGGGCATAATAGAAAGCTCCAGGGCGGCCTTATATACTGATTGTTTAAAGCTGCCGTCTATACCTTTAAGAAGCACCAGTACCCACAATTCCGGGAAGGTCAGGAATAATAAACTTCCCATGGCCAGTGCAAGGGGCATGAGTAACAAGGTACTGGCAACCCCGAGACGATCCATGATACGGGTGGTTAATACTAATTGGATCAACAAGGCCAGTACGTTGAAAGTGGAAAACCAGAAACCGAAGAACGAGGCGAGGTCATCCGGGTCCGGAATCAATTTATTGGCGTAATCACTGAATTGGAAATCGACCAATTTAGCTACAACTACCCCGACGGCAACAATCCCAGCAAGGTTAGAAAGATGTTTGGAGTCCAGGATCAGCCTGTACGCCGGAGATTCCTGTTCTGTCTTTGCCCTGGTGCGCTGTTTCCTGGTATACAGGTTTAACTTGGATATTCGCAATTTCCAGACACTATGGAGGATGGGGATGCAACATAGCAGTAAAACTGCTGACAGCAGTATGGCAAATTTATTCCCAAAATTTGATGCTATAATAGAGGTCAGGTAACCTCCGATTATTCCCCCGGATATAGCACCTGCACCAATAAAACTGAATAATCGCTTAGCTTCCCTGGAATTATATACCATATTGGCAAAGAGCCAGAATTGTGAGGTGGTGAGTACGGCGAATAGCGATACACTGATATAATAGGCAAAAAGGGAAAAGGTGTTTATGAGCTTAAAGTGGATCAGCAGGCTTAGTAAAATGAAGCAGGCCGAAAAGAAGACGAGGCTCGAATAGATGATAACCCTGAGTGAGAAATAGTGTACTGCCTTGCTGTAAAAGTAAAAACTACCCATAGCGATCAGGGCAGTCAGCATATAGCCGTAAGGCAGGTATCCGGCACCCAGTTCGGACAGGAACAGGGCGTTGACCGTTGGTTTTACGATAAGTAATACGGTAATGATCAAAAAGATATACAACTGCATCAGCAGTGATACCCGGAATTCACCATCCCTTAGCAGGAAAAGTTTCTTTAAGGTAGATTTGAGCATACCGGCTTGTTAGGTCTGCCCAAAAGTACTTATAATTGGTGGCTTTTTTTGATAACATTTTCAAGGGGGCGCACTACTCTCCTCATGATCTGTTCGCCATAAGCGTCATCCACCAGCACTACAATGATATAGCGGCGGTTAGGGCCCCAGACAAGAGCGGAATCTGAGTGATAGTTACGCCAGGATCCCGATTTTCTGTAAAGTTTGGCTTTGGGTGCAATTCGGTCCAGGGTATTCACGAATTTATGATGTAAACCTGGGTCTACCATGATATCCAGCATTTGTTCAGAGCGTTCTTTGCTCACCAGTTCACCCATAGCCAACATATAGTAGAAGTTACTCACCTGCCTGGTAGTTGCAGCATGGCTCAGACCCTTCATAGGCTCAGGATGCCTGAGACCGCCGGCGGCATAGCGCTTCCCGACCCAAAGGCCTCCCCCCTCTTCTTCATCGTAAAGTTTATATTTAGGATTCCGCAAGGTAGCTTCTATACGGTCATAGCCAAGGCGGTCAATCATCCGTGTAGAGGCCTGGTTATTGGACTTCCTTATCATCAGGGTAAGGTCTTCTATAACCTCCGGAGTTTCTTTTAGTGTCCCCTCTTCCATGGCATCCATAGCAGCCAGCAGAATTGCAATTTTCGGCAAGCTGGCCGCATACATCATATGATCGTCGTTTAACCCGGCATAACGGACATTATCCAGGTCTGACAGGTCGACCAGGCCGACGGTCATT
>JABDLH010000189.1 GCA_013003145.1 Flavobacteriaceae bacterium
GTAGAGAAGACTGCTGACCGTGGTTTTACCATTGGTTCCCGTCACCCCAACTAATTTCAGATTGCGGGAAGGATTGCCATAATAATTTGCGGCCATGACTGCCAGGGCAGATTGAGCATTATCTACCTGTATGTAAGTCACTTCATTGACAAGCTCCTCGGGAATTTCCTCGCAAACCACGGTATTTGCGCCCGACTTGACAGCCGAATCAATATACTGATGTCCGTCGGTCTGGGTACCACGGGTAGCCACGAACACATCATCCATACCTACGTCCCTACTGTCAAAACAAATGGTATTCACCATTTTAGCCGTAGAACCGGTCACTGCCGCCAGGCGTACTCCATATAGTATGTCCTTTAATGACTTCATGAAAGTTCTAACACAATTTTTTTAACATGCTTCAGATCTGTCCCTTTATTGACTGATTGTCTTCTCACTTTTCCATTTCCCCTTACTTCTACTTCAAGTCCAAGGTTCTCCAGGATAGAAACAGCGTCCATCCCACTCATCCCCTTTACATCGGGGACATGACTGTACTGCTTCTGTACCTGCGCGTAATATTGTTCGTATTCCTCCTCGAGCTCCTCACTATTGGGATGCAGGGATTCCACTTCATCCACCATAGGATTATTGGCATATATCTTCTGTGCAACGGATTTAAATACAGGCCCGGAAACATCGGCCCCGTAGTACCCTACACTTTTATCGGGTTCATGAATCACCACTATACAGGAGTATTTTGGATTTTCAACGGGGAAAAATCCGGCGAAGGTGGAAATGTATTTTAGCTTATCCGGGTCCTTAGAAACATAATTCTTCTGAGCCGTCCCTGTTTTTCCCGCCATGGAGAACTGCGGGGAATACAAGCCATGACCCGTCCCGTGTTTTTCTGATACTACGTTACTCAGCAGTTGCTTAACCTTGGCAGCAGTTTCCGGGGAACAGATCGCTGGGTTCAGCACCTCTTTTTCAAACACCTCTATAGGTTGGTCCCACTCCCGTACTTCCTTGATCAATCTTGGCCTAAGCAGCTCACCGCCATTGGCAATAGCATTGTAGAAGGCCAGGGTCTGCAAGGGCGTAAGGGATACCTCGTAACCATGAGACATCCAGGCCAGGGAGATCCCGGACCATCCTTTATCGCCAGGCATACGAATCACCGGTTCCCCCTCTCCCTTAATGGGGAGTCCCAGCTTCTCATGCAAACCCATACTGCGCAAGCGCTTAACATAGGCTTCAGGATTATCTTTGTAACCGTAATGCACCATTTTAGCAAATGCCGTATTGGAAGACACCTCAAATGCCTTCCCCATACTGATCTTGCCGTAGCCTCCATGCTTGGAATCTCTTACTGTACGATCAAAGATCCTCCACCGACCCTTCTCGGTATCTATCACGGTGCTCGTATCAACCACCCCATCTTCCAGGGCCGCTACAAGCGACATTAATTTAAAAGTAGATCCGGGTTCGTGAGATTCGCCTATAGCGTAATTCAATCGCTCGTAATAGTTACCGTCCGTGGTTCGCCCAAGATTGGAGATCGCTTTGATCTCACCTGTTTCGGTCTCCATTACAATGACAGAACCGTGTTCTGCCTTATATTTTTCTAATTGAAACAGCAGGGCATGATGTGCGATATCCTGTATGTTGATATCAATGGTAGACACCACATCATAACCGTCTTTTGGCTCCACCAGGTTATCAAATCCGATGGGCTTCCACTGTCCTTTGGCGATCTTCTGCTTCATTCTCTTCCCCTCAACTCCCCTGAGGTATTGGCCAAAAGCGCCTTCAAGTCCCACCCGGGTTGCATAACCGTTCTCATCAAACCTTTCATATCCCACGCTCCGCTCGGCGATCTTCCCTAATGGATGCTCGCGAACCGTCTTCTGCTCTACGATCACCCCACCTTTATAAGGTCCCATGTTAAATAGCGGGAATTCCCGAAGCTCCATATACTCTGAATAATCCAGGTTCCGGGCAATGAGCGCATAACGGTTCTTGTTGATCTTGGCCTTTCTGAGCTGCTGCTCGTAATGCGCAGAAGGCTTTCCCAGGAGACCGGATAATGCTTTTGAAAGGGGCTTTACCTGTTGCTCAAAATCAGTATCCTTTACAGTGACCGCATCAAAACGAATGGTGTATCGGGATACAGAGGTAGCCAGTAAACTACCGTCATCAGAATAGAGATTACCACGGTTAGGCGCAATAGTGAACATCTTCTCCGTCCTCTGCATGGCAAGGTCGCGGTATTTATCACCGTCTACCATCTGAATGGTGACTAGCTTAAATACCACGGCGAAGGCAAACAGGAAAAGACTTCCCGCCACCAGGTATAAACGATTTAATATGTTCTTCTCCGTAACAGCCATCTAGCTTTTTTTAGCTTTTACCTTGATCTTTTTAGGCGGATTCTCCGAAGGCAGTAATCCATCATCTTTCACGGTTTCGCGAATTGTCGATTCCAATTTTAGTTTCTGTACATCAGAGCGCATGTCTACAAATTGGCTCCTCAACTCTTTAACCTCCTCGTTCAGGGCGGCTACTTTATGCACCTTACGGTCCGCACTGTGAGCACTGGCGATCATCACCGTGGCCAGGAAAGAAGTGAAAATGATAAAGGTCCAGTTCTTGGGCGCGTCACTACTGATCAGGAATTTTCCTCTTAGAATGTCTACGATCCCCTTCTTCATGCTTGGTTATTCTTTACTGTTATAAGCTATGCTGCAGCCTTCCATATATTAAGGTATACCCGCTGCTAGCTGACTATATTTTTTCCGCGATACGGAGTTTAGCACTCCTTGCGCGACTATTCTTCTTAATCTCTTCTGCGGTGGGAACAATTAATCCCCCCACCTTTTTCATGGGAACACTGATGTTCCCGTAAAAATCCTTTTCTGCCTCTCCTTCAAATTTCCCGGTTCTGATAAATCGCTTTACCAACCTGTCTTCCAGGGAATGATAACTGATTACCGATAACCGCCCACGATCTATCAGTAGCTCCGGGCATTGAAGCAAAAACTCCCGGATCACTGCAATTTCCTGGTTCACCTCTATCCGGATGGCCTGGTACACCTGTGCCAGTATTTTGTGTTCCTTATGCGCCGGCAGGAATCGCTTTAAAACTTCCTTCAAAGCTGCAGTGGTCTTAATCGGTTCATTTTCCCTGGCCGCAACAATCGCCTTGGCCATCGCCCCGGCATTACGCAATTCCCCGTATTGGAAAAGCACATCCCTGAGATCATTTTCATCGTATTCATTGATCACTTCGTAAGCAGACAAAGAGCTACGCTTACTCATTCGCATGTCCAGGTCTGCATCAAAACGGGTTGAAAACCCACGTTCCGGGATATCGAACTGGTGAGACGAGACGCCAAAATCTGCCAGGATCCCATTCACCTGCCTCACTCCGTAAAATTTCAGCAACTGCCTGATGTACCTGAAATTCTCATTGATCAGGGTAAAACGCTCATCATCTATCTTATTCTGAAGTGCATCCTCATCCTGGTCAAAAGCAAAAAGCCGTCCCCCAGGCCCCAACCTTTTTAATATCTCACGGGAATGCCCACCGCCTCCAAAGGTGACATCCACATAGACGCCACCAGGAACGATATCGAGGCCGTCTACAGACGCCTCTAACAAAACCGGATTATGATATTTCATCTCCATCGTCACCCATTACTTCTTCGGCCAGGTCTGCAAAATCCTCTGCAGTCTCCTCAATGACCTTTTCATAACTATCTTTGTCCCAAATTTCGATGATGTTGATCGCCGAACTCAGAACAACCTCTTTTTCTATTCCCGCAATAGACACCAGGTTCTTCGGGATCAATAATCTCCCGGTGGCATCAATTTCTACCGGTTTAACCCCGGCAGAAAACCTGCGAATGAAATCATTGTTCTTTTTCTTGAACCTGTTCTTCTTGTTCATTTTCTGCATGAGCTTCTGCCACTCTTCCATCGGGTAGAGCTCCAGGCATGGATGAAAAACGGATCTTTTGATGACGAACCCCTGGTTGATCAGTGGGGCCAATTGATTTTTAAGGGTGACAGGAATCATGACACGCCCCTTAGCATCGGCCTTACACTCATATGTCCCTATGAATCCTATCACTGAATTGGTTGGTTTACTCTTTAATTAACTCAAAAATATAAAAATTATTACCACAATTTACCACTTATTACCACTTTGTTGATAAATTTATCCCTCGCGCGAAGCTCCCTTAGCGAAAATCCACCTGAGAAAGTAGGTGGAGAACTCTGAAAATTTTTGTTATTTTAAGGCGAGCGCAATCCAAAAGATTGCTGACTAGAATAATCCGTGGGAATTCGCATTACGTGGAATTACCTATATTTGCCAACTGACGCCAAGCTGACCTGCATGAAAGACAATTTTATTACCGATGGAAAATACAGGTATATAGAAGTAGGGGAAGGTACCCCTATAATTATATTACACGGGCTCATGGGAGGATTGAGCAATTTTCACGGCGTCACAGACTTCTTTCCCGATAAAGGCTATAAGATCCTGATTCCCGAACTCCCCATTTATGAAATGCCGGTGTTGAAGACAAACGTTAAGAACTTCGCCAAATTCCTTGAAGGATTCCTGGAGTATAAGAAGTTGAAGGATGTCATCCTACTAGGTAATTCCCTGGGCGGTCACATAGGTTTACTGCATACCAAGCTATACCCCGAGATGGTCCGCGCATTGGTCATTACCGGTAGTTCCGGCCTATATGAAAGTGCTATGGGAGACGGTTACCCAAGGCGGGGTGATTACGAGTTTATCAAGAAGAAGGCAGAGATGGTCTTCTACGATCCGGAAGTAGCCACCAAAGAGATCGTAGACGAGGTTTTTGCGACAGTGAACGACCGGAATAAGATCATCAGGACCCTGGCTATTGCCAAAAGCGCCATTCGTCACAACATGGCGAAGGACCTGCCCAAAATGAAAACCCCTACCTGTATTATCTGGGGAGAGAACGACTCTGTAACACCTCCCAATGTCGCGACAGAATTTCACGAACTATTACCCGATTCGGACCTGTTCTGGATAGAAAAATGCGGGCATGCCCCCATGATGGAGCACCCTGAAAAATTCAACGAGCTGCTATACAGCTGGTTGAAGAAACGGAATATCTAAACTCCTTAAAACAACATATGAAGATTAAGTCGGCCGACTTTGTAATGAGCAATTCCAACGTGCTCAAATGTCCTAATGAACCCCTGCCGGAATACGCCTTTATCGGGCGTTCTAACGTAGGGAAGTCGTCCCTGATCAATATGCTTACCGAGCGAAAATCACTGGCAAAAACTTCAGGGAGACCCGGGAAAACACAATTGATCAATCACTTTAAGATCAATAACAATTGGTTCCTTGTCGATCTACCCGGCTATGGTTACGCACGGGTTTCCAAGAAATCCAAAAGCACCTTTCAGAAATATATCACCGATTATTTCAGGAAACGAAAACAACTCGTTAATGCCTTTGTCCTGGTCGATATCCGCCACGAACCGCAGCCGATAGACACAGAATTCATGACATGGCTTGGCCTGGAAGGCATTCCTTTCTCCATCGTTTTTACCAAGGCCGATAAGCTGAAGCCCAATGAAAAGGAAACTAAAGTAGCTGCCTACCTCGATCACATGCTGAAGGAGGACTGGGCAGAAGCCCCCGTCTATTTCATCACCTCCTCCTCCAGTTACGAGGGCCGTGAAGAACTTCTGCAATACATAGACGACATTAATAAAGCGTTTTACGAGCAGACTTCTAAATGATACCGGTTTTTCTTATCTGCCGATAAGCAGATTTGATTATTCGCCATTTCAAACCACTCCCGTTTTGCGTAATTTTAGAGTACTGAACAGGTACCCTATTAGCCCCAGGGCTATTTTTGGTAACCTAGCAGGGATTCTAAAAA
>JABDLH010000210.1 GCA_013003145.1 Flavobacteriaceae bacterium
AATCACGGGGGATAGCATACAAAAAAAGCCCCGATAAACGGGGCTTATTAATAACTAATTCAAATAATTGACTACTTGGTTCCTGTAATGGTTACGTTAGCGCTGACCTGCAGGGCTCCTGTTACGCTGATGCCACCAAGGTTAAGACCTGTAGACGACTCAGCTTCCAGCAGTGCATTAAAGTCTAAACTTCCCTGGTTCTCTGTATAAGAGACAAATACAAGTTCATACTCACCTTCTTCCAGGAAATTCAGGCTATAGGAATTAGTAAGCCCGCTTACGGTACTACTGGTAACAGCATTGGCGAAGGTAACCTCGCTTTCCCCGCTGCCTCTCGTTTCGGCCTCGGCATCAAAGCTTCCTTTCTCATATGCGTATACGATGATCTTATCGGATGTATTCTGGCTGTCATTTACAGTCCCGTTGATCATCCCGGTTGTTTCGGCATTTACCGTACGAATTCCTCCGCTGATCTCTGACATGGAAACGAATTCAAAATCAGAACTCATTGTGCCTTGCTCGTCCCTGATAGTCTTGCGAAGATCAAAATCGAGCACTATTTCATTTCCGGCGCCTGCAAATACTTCATAAGCATCTTTCACCGTAATTGTATTGGAAGCAGCAGTCAGTTCATCCTTAGTACCGTCTGCCATTTCTACGTAACAGCCGGGAGAATTACCGTCTACGTCCTGTTCGTAATCTAATACCAATTTAATATCCGAGTAGGTTCCGGCTTTCATATCCAGGTTACCCAGGGTTTCCGTACGACCGTCTACCAAGGCCTTCAGATCTACGGTTGTAGCCGTAAAACCTTCCAGCGATTTTCCGTCTACCTGTACATCCGTGATGGTGACAAATACCGCCTCCACGTTTGCATTATCAATTGGAGCGTCTGTGATCTTATAAGTGGTGTTGTATGACTGCGCTCCATCATCTCCACCATCGTTCTCGTCTTTACTACAGGATACCGCGAAAAATGTTAATGCTAATACCAAAGCTGTAGGTTTTAAATAATGCTTCATAGTTGTGAATTTTAATTTTAGACATTCACCCCTACAACAACCATCTATCACTTTACCCTTCTAAAAAAGTGTTAAAATCTAGAAAGTTTCGACGAAATGCATTATTTTTTTAGAACTCATTAACACCGTATTTACGGACGTTTCCGCGTTTTTAACCGCTTTAAATGCAACTATACAATTGCATATCAGTCGATTAACGGCGTCTCACGATCACTAAAAACTCAAACATGAAAAAATTTTTAATCGTCCTTTCGTTTTTACCCTTGATTTACCTGCAATCCTGTGACAGCTGTTCAGAGAATGCACGCGAAACCGGGGACGCCATTGAAGAAATTGGCAAGGATATGGAAAAAGCCGGTGACGATCTGGAGAGAGCTGGGGAAAAGGCTTTACGAGAGGCTGAAAAGGCCGGGGAAGATCTGGAGCGAACCGGGGAAAAAGCCTGGGACAAAACTAAAAAAGCTGCTAAAAAGGCCGAGGAAGAGATAGAAGAAGAAATTGATGAAGAAATTCACGAGGACGATCACTGATCTCGATAGAGATCAGAAGGAGTACCCCAGTGAAAGGATCAAATTCCTGCCCGGAGCAACGATGCCCGAGGAATAGGAGCGGTAACGCTGGTCGGTAATATTTTCCAGGGTCATCGTCGCCCGTACCGCATCATTCAGCTGGTACTGGGTACGTAGGTTAAGCGTATACCAGGAAGGTGAATACGAGTTGCCTTCCCTATCGGAAGCGTACAGGTATTCCTTTCCGCGTTCCGAAACCGAAAGGTCTTCATATGCGATCTCCCCGTTGTAATTTAAAAACAGGTCTGTTTTAATCTTCTGTACCTCGTAGAGCAGGTGCAGGTCGCCGAAGGTGGGAGCTGCATGTCGTGAGGCAGAAGATGAGCCGTCCTCCTCTTCTTCAGTTCCCTCGGTTATGGTCAGGTTACTTTTAAGGGAGAACTGCTCAGTCAGGAATGCCTGCAGGCCAAACTCAAACCCATATACATAAGCACTTGCCGCATTCTGTATGGCTTGTACATTACTGGGCTCGCCATTGTATTCGATCTCCCTCTGTCCTTCAAAAGAGTAATCGCGGCGCACCAGGGCATCATCCAGGTAGGTATAATACATTGTTCCTTTAAGAACCAGGAAATCGTGAAAGTTCTTCATGATCCCCATTTCCACATTATAAGCGTATTCCGGTTTCAGGTCAGGGTTGGGGACCACTACAGAGCCCGGCTCGGAATCAAACACTTTCCCTACATCATCAATATTAGGAGATCGGAATCCTGTTGATGTGTTAAAGGTCAATTGGAGGTGCTCTTTTGGGAACCAACTCAGTCCAAGGCTCCCGGTTACCGCGCCATTGCTCAGCTTAGCGTCTTCAAAGGGGAATGCATAAAAGCTACGATCAAATTCTGAATGCAGCCAGATGTGGCTGTAGCGTAGTCCTGACATCAGCGTAAGGTTGGGCCTGGCACGGTATTCCCCGCTCAGGTAAGCCGCTGCAGACTGCCAGGTTGAGCCATCCGGGTATCGACTGGGGCCTTTTTCAGTCTCCCCGCTTTCAATATTTTCAAGGCTACCTTCTGAGCCTACTTTATTATAAACGTACTCTGCACCGTAATACAGCCGGAGGTCCCCTATTTTTTTATTTTCAAGATCTAATTGCGCAGACAGAGCATCTACCTTTTCCAGGTTACGGTAGAGAATAGCATCCTGGAAATCGCGATCAAAGCGGCTTTCTTCAAAACGCTGGTATGCCAGGGTCGTTTTAAGCCCGTCGTAAAAGGCACCCTGTCCTTTCTGGGTTGCCTGGAAATTCCCCATGAACCACTTCTGCGGACCGTAGTACCAATCCCCGGACCGCAGACCCTGCCCGTCCCTTGATGGGCGAACAAGTCGGTCATAACGTGCGTAATCCGAAGTTTCCGAATAATGCAACCCAAGATCGTACTGCCAGTAATTATTGGGTTTATAGGCGAATTTCTGCATCAGGCTCCATTGATCATAACCCGTGGGAACCTGTACAAGGGGATCGGGGTTGGCCACCACGTAATCACGACCGTTTACCCGGACCTGGTATTCCTCCCTGAGATAGGAGTCCGGGCCGTGCTCGCCCATCCGAAGGTCGTCAAAATCACTATAGCTGATACTGCTGAGTGCAGCCCATTTCTTTCTGCCAAAATTCAGTTCCAGGTGGCCGGTCTGTTCATTATTGGCCGATGAAAATCGATATTGAGCCGCACCGTGCAATTGCAGGCTGTCAGCAACTGCAAAAAGTGGTTTCTTGGTAAAGAAATTCATA
>JABDLH010000215.1 GCA_013003145.1 Flavobacteriaceae bacterium
TAATACGCAGGTCTCAACGGTTCGGGCAGTGGTTCTGCCGCGGGGAGCTTTTCTCGAAGCGGATCTACCTGTCTTCCATTCTTCCAGAATCGATAACAGACATGGGGACCACCGGTATTCCCGGTCATCCCGATCCAGCCGATCACATCACCCTGGCGTACAAAATCGCCCTTCTTTACTTTTTGTGCCTTCATATGAAGGTACTGTGTGCTATAAGTTCCGTTGTGACGGATCTTTACATATTTTCCATTGCCTCCCCTGCGGGTAGACTCGGTTACGATCCCGTCTGCCGTTGCCATGATAGGCGTCCCAATCCCCGCTGCAAAGTCGGTTCCTTTATGAGGGCGAACTTTATAGCCGTAATAAGCAATCCGTCGTTTCAGGTTGTACTTAGAAGATATGCGGCTAAACTTGACAGGTGCACGTAGGAATGTCCTTCTCAGGTTATTCGCTTTGTCGTCATAATAATCGATAACGTTCTTAAGCGAATCGGATTCGTAGGCAAAGGCGTAGATAGGTTCCCCGTTGTGCTCAAAATAAGCGGCTTCAATGGGAGTAGCTCCTGCGTAAATAGTATCGTTGATGTATTTTTCCTTGTAGATCACTTTAAACTTATCGCCACGCTGAAGATGGAAGAAGTCGATCGTCCAGGCATATATATCGGCCAGGTTGTTAGTGACATTGTAATCTATGCCCTGCTCCATGATGGTTTCAGAAAGGGAAGAAGTAATAATACCGGAAGCTTCTCGTGGCACGTATTTCACCTTTCGTTTTCCTTTGTAAGCAGAAATGCTGTCCCGGAAATCCACCACGGTATAATTGATCACATCATTCTGGTAGATGAATACCTGGGCGGCATCCAGGCTGTCTTTGGATTTGAGGATCAGGTAAGGCCTCCCGACACGGATACGCCTTACATCTATAGTATCTTTAAATTCTGTGGATATCTTAAAAATCTTAGGGTAGTCTACCTTATTGGCCGTCATCAGTTCCCCGAAACTGTCACCACGACGAATGGTATCCCGAACCACGTTAAAGTCGGCCAGGTTAAACCCAAACCGCTCTTCAATTTTTGGCTCTTTGTTTTTCTTGATCTCGACATCCGCGCTGGCGGTTTCATCGATGGCTTGCTGATCCTTGCAAGAAGCCAGGAGAATTGGCAGTAAGAGGAAGGTGCCCCAGATTTTTCGCATTCCTAGTGTTTTATTTTCTCGGGGTTAAAGATATGGTCTACCCATTGTTTTCCCCAATTATTTAACTCTTCATTGGTGTGTACCTCCGGAAAGAACACGATTTTCTGGAAGCTTGGAGGCAGGTATTGCTTCCAGTTGGTTCCGCCCGTCGCATCAATCTGTTCATCCCCTTTGTTCAGGTACCTGTGGGCTGATCCTATATGCATCAGGTTCCAGTTGACATTGGCATTCACATCCATTAGCTTTAACGCTTCTTTCAGCGCTTTATTATCCTTACTATCAGCAGGTAACTGCTGATATTTTTCATAGATAGTGCAGCCCTTTACTTCATTGGCGATCCGGATGAATCTGGGTGTGTAGCGGTACTCAAATTGTTTTAAGGTCAGGGTCTTTTCCCCGGTTGCAAGGTCTGTTGCACCACGCTTCCAGTACATCTGCTCATACAGCTCTTCAATACTGTTCTCCGGTCCATACTGCTCACGGGTATCTGCGTGTACCAGGTTTTCTAAAGGAGTAGCGTAAATCTCTATCATCCTGAACTGGGCAGACTGGAATCCACTGGCCGGTAAAAGGGCCATACGGTATTTTAGAAATTGCTCTCTTTCCATTCCCCGGATCATAATACTGAAAGAGGAGATCAGGGCCTTGTAATAACTGTTGATGCGGTTCACCTTTTCCGTAAAGAAAACAACGTCCTGGGACTTATCATCAACGATCTGCTTCTGCTCGTGCAATATCAACTTAAAATAAAGCTCGGTGATCTGGTGATACATGATGAAAATCTCCTCATCGGGAAAATGTGTCTTGGGCACCTGCAGGCTTAACAGGGTGTCCAGGTGGATGTAATCCCAATAGGTTAGATATCTTTGGTAAAGCAGGCCGTCCAGGTAAGAACTCATGTCCTGGCCGGAATCCTTGAACTTTTCTTCCAGTTTTTCTAATTGCGATTGCAGCTTGTCTTTATCTTTCATAAAGTGGTTTAGTCCATTATGATCTTAAACTGGTGCTTAAGACCGTTATAACCGTCCAGGTCTGCCTTTATAGAACCAACGGCAATATCCGCTTTAATCCTGATAGGAATACGGTTCATATCATTGGATACCCAAAGAGAGATATCTCCCTGTTCCTTGAATACCCTTCCCGCCTGTACGTAGGGCCGAAATTTAAGACATTCTACTTTACCGTATTTGGTCTTCAGCACTTCTTTCCCCAGGTATTTTAAACGGAATTTGAAAATACCGTCGTCGTCATAAAGCATGTTCAGCTCTATGGACTTGCCAACCACCAGGTCTTCAGGATTATAATGGTTACGCAGGTAGTAGAAGGCCGAGATCAGGTCGTGGATGCTTTCCTGGAAGTTAAAATTAAACTTTTTCTTATTTTTCTTGTCGTTCAGTAGCGCCTGGTCTTCCCTGTGGTCAAAATTGATCTCAATATCCTTGGTGTACCCACCTTCGTCTATTTTGCGGACAAACTTATAGGGCTTGCCATCTTTCTTGTCAAAATAACTTTCATAGGTATCGTCCACCTTGAAGAATATACTGGCGAATCCGGTGGTACGACCTTTACCCACCACGTGGTAGACAGGGGAACCCTGCACCTTGTCTTCTTTGACGTGTAGCGTAGCATAACTGGCATTCAGGAAGCCGTAATGAATACGGAATTTCAGCCATTCACCGACCTTAAAAGCCGATTCCGGTGCCGGTTTACCGTAGGGTTCCTGGTATTGCGAATATGCTGAAACACTGAGCAATAACAGTAAGAGCCAAGCAAACTTTCTCATCGCCTTAATTTGCCTCAAAAGTACTAAATAGGGCCTCATTTGAATACGTTTTCGGTTATTTAAACAAATTTTGTTCCAAAGTATTGTCCTGCTGCTGAGATACCGGGCATGGACCGAGCCGTAACCGGGGACAAAAAAAAAGCCCCGACGAGCGTCGGGGCTTTTCCTAAATAACCAACCAAACTTTAAATTATGAAAAACCAATACTTAAAGTAACAAGGGAACCACCCCTTGCATGACACAAAAATACGGCGGTAATCAGGGAGTGAAAAACGTTTTAACGTACTTTAACTCGACCGTTAACAATACTTTATAGTATCAGCTTCAAAATTCACATTTTATCAGGAAAATGGCTCTTATAATGTGCCCCTGGATTCCTGCTCGCGCTCTATCGCCTCGAACAGCGCCTTAAAATTTCCTTTCCCAAAAGATTTGGCTCCTTTTCTTTGTATGATCTCGATAAACATGGTAGGCCTGTCCAGGATGGGTTTGGTGAATATCTGCAAGAGATATCCTTCGTCATCCCGGTCAATGAGGATTCCCAATTCCCTTAAGGGTTCCAGGTTCTCATCGATCTCGCCAACGCGGTCCAGCACATCCTCGTAATAGGTGGCAGGAACGGTCAGGAATTCCACCCCGCGATCGCGCAGGGAAGCTACCGTTTGTATAATGTTATCTGTTGCCAAAGCCATATGCTGCACACCGGCCCCGTTATAGAATTCTATATACTCCTCTATCTGTGATTTCTTTTTCCCTTCAGCAGGTTCATTGATCGGGAATTTAATACGCCCGTTCCCGTTGCTCATCACCTTACTCATGAGGGCTGTGTAATCTGTTGAGATATCCTTATCGTCAAAGGATACCAATTGTGCAAAGCCCATCACCTTGGCATAGAATTCGCACCATTTGTTCATCTCATTCCAGCCGACATTACCCACCATGTGGTCGATGTACTTAAGACCGACATCTGAAGGCTTGTAAAGCGGATCCCATTTCCTGTAGCCGGGCATAAAAATCCCGTCGTACTTGGAGCGCTCTACGAAAATGTGAACCGTTTCACCATAGGTATGAATACCGGAAAGGGTTACTTCCCCGTGTTCGTCCTTGATGGTTTTAGGCTCCATATAACTTTTGGCACCGCGCTTAGTGGTTTCCTCGTAGCTTTTCGCAGCATCATCCACCCATAGTGCAATGGACTTTACGCCATCCCCATGAGAGTCGATATGCTTATTGATCTCTCCCCCTGGTCGCATAGGAGAAGTTAAGATTAAGCGGATCTTATCCTGTTGCAGGACGTAAGAGACCCTGTCCTTGGAACCGGTCTCCAGGCCTGAATATGCCAGGGGTTGGAATCCCCATGCCGACATATAATAATGAGCAGCTTGTTTTGCATTGCCTACGTATAATTCCACGTGGTCCGTTCCCAGGAGTGGCAGGAAATCTTCTGCTTCCGGGTTTTCTTTAGGTAGTTGTAAAGATGTTTTATCTAGTGTTGCCATAATGATTTACTGAATTGTAATTAGAAAATATAAAGAACTGTACCGGGATTGAAGTCAATCCGTATTACCACATTGCCCTGAGGTGGGCAGAAATATCCGTTCGCATAGCTAACATAGGGCGTTCTTTGTGCTGCAAATATCGTAAAATTCTATGAAACAGCAGCGTATCCGGGCTGCTTCTCAAACCTTGTAGTACAGCTGCCGGCCCGGTGGGGCGCGACTGCAGGAATCAGAACCAGTAGCCCACGCTGATCAATACGCGCCCATCGCCCAGTTCGGGCGACCAGGCATAGTATGCCTGCACCGGGCCCATAAAAGACTGCCAGCCGTAGCCTATGGCAAAACCGGTGTAATCCGGGGCGGTGAACCATTCCCCTGTACGGAAGATATCATCCTCCACATTGGCCATATTGGCCGCGAAAAGCAAATGGTTCTTGGAGGCAAATTCGTAATCCAGCCGCATATACGCCTTAACATAGCTGTTCCCCGGAAGACTCAGGTAGTCATAACTGAAAAAGGGCACAAAATTATTGATATAGGATGCCCCGTAACCTCCCAGGACAAAGTCGAGCGCTGTGACATTAGAGGTACCCAACTTAAATCCTCCTTCGGTCTCTACATTGACAGAAAGTTTGGGTACAATTGGGAAAGCCATGCCCATCCGTGCTTTGGCGATAGAGAACTCTTTAAAGTTATCATTGAAATCAGAAGACAGCAGGTAGACGTGGAAATCGCCGTCAAAGTACAAGCCCCGGCTGGGAAAATAAGAGTCGTTATAGGTGTCCAGGGTAAGCTTGCCGTAGGTGCTGAAATAATTACTCTTCTCAAATACTGTCCTGGCCGAAGTTGGCGGGAGTGAATCCTGTGCGGGTTGGTTCAGGGTCAGGGAAGAATATTTTAAGAATTTATGTTCTACCCCCAGGCTGAATGCAAACTCTTCCTGCAATACCGTCTGAATGTAAGCCTGGTTGGTGAGATCGGTAACGTCTATATTAAGGTTGTTGATCACCTCTGCACCCGGCAATTCGAAGTTAGAGGCGATCAGGTCCGAACTGATCTCCCTAGAAAATTCATTGAAACGCGAATTGATCCCGAAACTCCAGTAAAATCCTTTATCTATATAATACTGCATATTATAGCGGACGTTATCCCCCAGGATAATGTCCAGAGAGGCCACATCGTCATTGAACAGGAACCTTTTCCTGGTGATATTGATCAGGGCCGCACTTTTATATAAGTCGTCGTAATGTGCAGACATCCTTATAAAGGTCTTATTGGGCGCCTCCTTCAGGCTGATGATCAGGTCCTGGGCCAGGCCATTGGAGATCAATTTATACCTGATAGTCTGGAAGTTCGTAGTTGCCGCCAGGTTGCTGATCCCTTGTTGCAGTTTTTCAAAAGTGGTGGGTTCACCCAGGCTGAACCTAAGCTTCCCCTTTACATATCCCCTGGTATAATTATCATTCCCGGTGATGATCAGGCGATTTACCGTCAGCGAATCCACTGCGGGGATTGGTGTTGATTCCCTGGGCGCCTCTTTCTGTCGGGCAGCCAGCTCCTTAAGCGCATCCATATGCACCCGGGTCGCTTCCTCCCCACGTTCAGCAATGGTCTCTTTAAGGTTAAAATCGATGACCGAGAATTTATCGATTTCAGGTTTAATATAGATATCGGTATCTGCAGACTTCTGGGTCATGGCACCCACGGTGCGGTAATTATTGATCTGTAATAAAACTTCTGTGGCGGATAAGAGGGATTCCCTGTCCCTCAGTCCATGCTGCACATCTACCCCGATAATAAAATTAGCTCCAAGGGCTTTTACCTCGTCTATAGGGTAATTATTCAGCACACCCCCGTCAATCAAGATCTGCCCGTCAATTTCGGCAGGTTCAAAAAGCGAGGGAAAGGTTCCACTGGCCATGATGGCTTCGGGCAGGTATCCTTCATCCAGCAATACTTCCTCCCCGGTCTCTACATTGGTCGCTATACAAAAGAAAGGGGTTGGAAGTTGATTAAAATCATCCACATCCTTTACGTGGTATAAGAGACGGACCAATTCATTATAAATGCTCTGCCCGCTGGAGATCGCCGGGGGAAAGCTGATCCTGAAATTTGTAAATGGAAGGGTCAGGGCATAGCGTTCTGCATCATCTTTTTCATAAAAGGTTTTGGCGCTCCTGGGCAGGTTGTCCTGGATCAGGTCGGTGAAATCTGTACTTTTGAAAATAGAATCCAGTTCAGCGGCGGAATATCCACTGGCATATAATGCCCCGACAATGGCTCCCATGCTGGTTCCACCAATATAATCTATATGTACCCCGGCTTCTTCGATCACTTTCAGTGCGCCGATATGCGCAATTCCCTTGGCGCCGCCCCCGCTCAGCACTAAGCCAACCTTAACAGGGGGTTGGTTATCAGCCTGCTGCGCACTGCTACCGGTGGACAGGAAAAGTAAGGCGAGAAGAACAAAATACCTCATAGAAATTAATTAATGAAAACGATCATAAACGATCCGGGCTTTAGCTTTTCCTATAGCCTGGGACAGGTCTTCAAAGGAAGCTTCTTTTACCCTTTTTACAGACCTGAAATTTTTAAGCAGGGCACTGGCAGTCTTTTCCCCTATCCCATCTATGGCCTCAAGTTCGGAAGAAATTGCGGTTTTACTGCGTTTGTTACGATGAAACTTGATCCCAAACCTGTGGGCTTCGTTCCTCGCTGTCTGTATGATCTTCAGGGTTTCCGATTTTTTGTCCAGGTAAAGAGGAACCGGGTCATCCGGGAAATAGATCTCCTCCAGTCGCTTGGCGATACCAATGATGGCGATGGTACCCCGGAGACCTAAAATTTCCAGGCTCTTCAGAGCAGCGGAAAGTTGCCCCTTCCCCCCATCGATGACAATCAGTTGCGGCAGCTCTTCTCCTTCATCCAGCATCCGCCTGTACCGTCTGAATACCACCTCCTCCATGGAGGCATAATCATCCGGCCCGGTAACCGTCTTGATCTTAAAATGCCGGTATTCTTTTTTTGAGGGTTTGCCATCCCGGAACACAACACAGGCAGCAACCGGGTTAGTACCCTGTATATTTGAGTTATCAAAGCACTCCAGGTGCCTGGGTTCCTTGGAAAGTCGCAGGTCTTTCTTCATCTGCGCCATGATCCGCTTGGTGTGCCTGTCAGGATCTATGATTTTGATCTGGTTAAACCTGTCCTGCCTGAAGTAACGGGCGTTTCGCTGGGAGAGATCCAGGATCAATTTTTTATCACCCAGTTTGGGCACTGTGACTTTTATGTCCGGGCTTACCTCTACAGGGAAGGGCACATAGATCTCGCGGGAGTTTGAATCAAATCGCTGCCGTATTTCCGTAATGGCCAAGGTCAGCAATTCTTCATCGGATTCATCCAACTTTTTTTTCAGCTCTATGGTATGGGACCTGATGATAGCCCCATGAGCAAGTTGCAGGAAATTGACGTAGGCAAAAGCTTCATCTGAAACGATAGTAAAAACGTCCACGTTCGTGATCTTAGGGTTGACGATTGTGCTTTTTGCCTGGTAATTTTCCAGGACGTCTATTTTGTCTTTTAATCGTTGGGCAGCCTCGAACTCCATGGCCTCAGCCCTGGCCTTCATCTCTTTTTTTAGGTATTGAAGGGCGAACTTAAAATTTCCTTTCAGGATCTGGCGGATGTCTTCTATCTGCTGGTTGTAGGCCTGCTCTGACTGCAGTCCTTCACAAGGCCCCAGGCAATTCCCCAGGTGGTATTCCAGGCAGACCTTATATTTCCCGGCCTGTATC
Organism: Flavobacteriaceae bacterium; assembly: GCA_013003145.1. Classification (GTDB taxonomy): domain Bacteria; phylum Bacteroidota; class Bacteroidia; order Flavobacteriales; family Flavobacteriaceae; genus Zeaxanthinibacter. The sequence goes on from JABDLH010000215.1 coordinate 8,270, forward strand.
TTCTCCTCGGAGAGATCATAATTACAGGTGCGCAGGGGGTATACGCTTTTTATGAGTTCCAGCAGCGTTTTTACGGTTTTCATACTGGTATAGGGTCCGTAGTATTCAGAGCCGTCCCGGATCAGCTTCCGGGTTGGGAAGACTCTTGGAAATCTTTCATTTTTAATACAAATCCAGGGATACGACTTATCGTCCTTCAACAATACATTGTAGCGCGGACGATATTTCTTGATCAGGTTATTTTCAAGCAGCAGTGCATCGGATTCTGTAGGCACTACAATATGCCTGATGGTGTCGATCTTCCGAACCATTACCTTGGTCTTACCGTAAGCATGGGTCTTGGTAAAATATGAAGCTACCCGCTTTTTAAGGTTCTTTGCCTTACCCACATAGAGAATCTTACCATCCTTGTCGTAGAATTGGTAGACCCCCGGACCGTTAGGCAGGGTACTCACTTGGATATCAATCGGGATTTCGGGCATTCAATACGGTAGTGTCTTACAAATATAACTACAAAGAATATAGCTAAAAACGTATTTAGGCTCCAAAATTTTAGGTTGATTTAAATAAAAAAATCAGTTCCAGTCAGCGCCGTGACAAAGTTTGTAGCCTCAACATTCTCAGCACTTTTGGAGCTTTTGACAGGCTGTATCTGTTAAAAATCAGCTAAAAATGTGTTGTTTATCGAGAAAAATGTGCTGTTTATGGAGTAGAATTGAATTTTTTGATTATTTTTCTATCGTCAAAAACCTTCATCTATGGATAACTATTTAATAACACTGGGCATGTATTTGATGTTAATGCTGTTCTTTAAAATTTACTTTGCCGTTGCGGCCAAAGATTAACATCATAAAATAAGTTCCCCGTTCTACACCCGTTCCCTCCCTCTCATGTTAAAAAAAGGGCTTAGGAATCATTACACCCAACTCAGGATGAGCATGGATACCGAAGTACTGGATAAAGCCAGTCTTTCGCTAGCCAACCAATTGCTGAAAATCCCGATATGGGACTACGAGTATTATCATCTCTTCCTGCAGATCGCAGAGAAAAAAGAGATAGACACCTCATATATACTCACCTTGTTACAAGGCAGGGATAAAGAGGTGGTCATCCCCCGGATGGGCGCAAATAATCACTTAGAACATCTCTTACTTACGGATAATACCCGGATTGCTAAGAACAAATGGAATATCCCTGAACCCTTGAACGGACTGCAGGTTCCGGTTGAGCAAATCGACGTAGTATTTATCCCGCTATTGGCTTTTGATGAGAAAGGTCACAGGGTGGGGTATGGAAAAGGCTTTTATGATATTTTCCTGTCCGCTTGCAGACCGGACACTCTAAAAATAGGGCTCTCCTTATTTGAGGCAATTCCTGTCATTTCCGATATTGAAGAAACGGACATTCCCCTGGACTACTGTGTAACCCCTGGAAAGATCTATGACTTTACTTCCTGATCCTCCGAAGTACCGAATGCCTTTTTATTGAATACGATCAATATACCAACCCCGGTACTGATCGCTGTATCTGCAATATTAAAGACCGGTTCAAAAAACCTGAAAATCTGTCCACCGACTAGCGGAACCCATTCCGGCCACCGGGTATCGATGATGGGAAAATATAGCATATCCACAACCTTGCCGTAAAAAAGTCCGCCATAAGGTTCGGAAGTAAAGAGCGTGGCCACCTGGTTGCTGCTGTCGTTAAATATAAGCCCGTAAAACAAGGAATCGATGATATTTCCAAAGGCACCGGCAAAGATCAGGGATACTGCGAAGATCAAGGTTCTCGAAGCTCCTTTCCGTATGATGTCATACAACCAGTACCCGATCCCCACGATCGCGAATAGACGGAACACCGTAAGGATCAACTTCCCTGAACTATCGGATATGGGTAGAATATCGCTGAGTTTAGTACCCCATGCAGCCCCCTCGTTCTCGATAAACAGGATCTTGAACCAGCTGAAAACGGTGACAGACTCACCCAGGATGAAGTTGGTTTTGATATAAATTTTACTGATCTGGTCTACCAGCAGCACAATGGCTATAAGCAGCAGGGATTTCCTTAAGTTCATTCAGTGTGGTATAATTGCCGCTAAAATAGGGATTATTCTTTTTTAAACAGGCTGATATGCCCCGAGATTGTGCGCAGGAAAAAATGATTTTCCCCCGGGGGTATATTTATCCGGTCCACTATACCATAACTGCTTTCCGCGTCCACCACGCCTTTTGCATTGACGAGTACAATATCTCCTTGCTGGGTCTGTACGCTGATCGTTCCCTGTACATCCTTTAATGAACAGTTGCCATCGGCCAGTATAACTTCAAAGTTACGGTATAGCCCACTGGCAATGACATTACTGCTATTCCCGAAAACCTTTACATTTTTTCCCGGGGGCAGAGCTATCTCCAGGGAAACCGATACTACTTTATGGGCTCCGAGCTTATCATTGGGAAACCGGAAATTTGGCTGGAATCCGGCGGCCACTTTAGCGGTCGCCCCATCCCTTTCCAGCTTTAGCGCCAGGACGGACTGGTATTCTCCTTCACTTTGAGCAGTAACGCGGATCATATCTGAATCGGCTGTAGAAAGTATTACGCGGTAACTGTGTTGCGCATCGACCAGGAGGTAAGTGATATCTTTTGCATCCAGGGTTTTAGTCACCTGTTTCTGTGCATGCAAAAGGCCGCACAACAAGCTAAGTACGATGATAGGCAAACTATTCATAGCATAAAAAAACGTCCCGAAGGACGTTCTCAACTTATTTCTGCATGTTTTTGGCTTCAATGCTCAAGGTCGCGTGCGGAACCAGTTTTAGGCGTTCCCGGTTAATGAGTTTACCGGTAACCCTGCAGATACCATAAGTTTTGTTCTCAATACGCATCAAGGCGTTTTTGAGGTCCCTTATAAATTTTTCCTGCCTGATCGCCAATTGGGTGTTAGCTTCCTTGCTCATAGTTTCCGACCCCTCTTCAAATGCCTTAAAGGTAGGAGAGGTATCATCTGTACCATTGTTTCCATCGTTCATGTAGGAACTGCGAAGCAGGTCCAGATGACTCTTTGCTTTTTCTATTTTTTCTTCTATTAGCACTCTGAACTCCTCGAGTTCCTTATCACTGTAGCGCACTTTTGTATCCTTGTCCATAACTCAGTGTTTTTGGATATATAATTTTGTGTTAACCTCATCAAAGGCAATTTCTGTCCCTTGATCCAATTTTTCTTCCATGTTCAGTTCGGCGGTCAGGGTCTCAGATTTAATATAATTGATATTACTCTCCACTGCCTTTTCCACGAATCCGTCTTTCAGGATTTTCACGTCGATCTTATCTGTTACCTCGTAGCCGGACTCCTTTCGGAGGTTCTGAATACGATTGACTAATTCCCGGGCGATCCCTTCTTTACGTAGGTCTTCGTCAATGGTAATATCTAAAGCTACGGTAATTGAGCCGGTGCTGGCTACGAGCCAACCCTCGATATCCTGGGAAGTAATCTCAACTTCATTTAACTGTAAGATAACACTTTTATTATCTATCCCTAGGTTTATTTCGCCTATTTGCTCAATTTTCTGGATATCCTCCTGCCCCATAGCAGCAATGGCTGCGGCTATTTTTTTCATCTCCTTACCGAACCTGGGACCCAGCACTTTAAAATTAGGCTTGATGCTTTTCACCAACACCCCGGAAGCATCGTCCAGTAATTGGATCTCTTTTACATTAACCTCAGATTTTATCAGCTCCGCCACGGCCTCTATCTCCTGTCGCTGTGTTTCGTGCAACACAGGAATCATGATCTTCTGCAGTGGCTGCCGCACCTTGATCTTTTCTTTCTGCCGGATAGACAATACCAGTGAGGAGATCTGTTGTGCCTTCTGCATTTTACTTTCCAGTGACTTGTTCACCAGCTCTTCCTGGTAAACCGGGAAATTGGTAAGGTGCACACTCTCTTCCCTGTCGCTTACCGTCGCCGCTGTCAGGTCAGAATAGAGCCTGTCCATAAAGAAAGGTGCTATCGGCGCCCCTAATTGTGCGATGGTTTTAAGACAGGTGTATAAGGTCTGGTAGGCAGAAATTTTATCCTGTTGGTAATCCCCTTTCCAGAAACGTCTCCTGCTGAGCCTGACATACCAATTACTCAGGTTTTCCTGTACGTAATCCGATATTGCCCTTGCGGCACGTGTGGGTTCGTAGGTTTCGTAGGCATTTTCCACCTCCCTGATCAGGGTATGCAGTTCGGAAAGGATCCATTGATCTATCTCCGGTCTCTCGTTCAGCGGGATATCTGCCTCTTTATAGGTAAAACTATCTATGTTGGCATAAAGCGCAAAAAAGGCATAGGTATTATAAAGTGTCCCGAAAAATTTGCGCTTCACCTCAACGATACCGTCTACATCAAACTTAAGGTTATCCCATGGGTTTGCATTAGAGATCATATACCAACGGGTAGCGTCAGGACCATGCTCATTCATGGTCTCAAATGGATCTACTGCATTTCCCAGTCGTTTAGACATCTTTTTACCTTCCTTATCCAGGACAAGGCCGTTAGAGACAACGTTCTTATAAGCTACAGAGTCGAACACCAGGGTGGCGATTGCATGCAGCGTATAAAACCAACCCCTGGTCTGGTCTACCCCTTCCGCGATGAAATCCGCAGGGAAGGTCTTGCCTTCGTCTATGAGTTCACGGTTTTCAAAAGGATAGTGCCACTGGGCGTAAGGCATGGAACCACTGTCAAACCAAACATCGATCAGGTCGCTTTCCCGTCGCATAGGCTTCCCGGAATCGGACAAAAGCACGACCTGGTCCACGATATTCTTATGCAGGTCTATTTTTTCATAGTTGGCTGCATCCATGTTTCCGGGTTCAAACCCTTCAAAAATGTCTTTTTCCATCAGCCCTGCCGAAACAGCCTTAGTCATTTCTTCCTTCAGCTCTGATACAGACCCAATACATTTTACCTCTTTCCCGTCTTCGGTTCTCCAGATCGGAAGGGGTATTCCCCAGTAACGCGAACGTGAAAGGTTCCAGTCGTTGGCATTGGCAAGCCAGTTGCCAAACCTGCCTTCTCCCGTAGCTTTTGGTTTCCAGTTGATCTCCTGGTTCAGCTGCCACATTCGGTCTTTAACCTCGGTCACCTGTATAAACCAGGAGTCCAGCGGATAGTAAAGAATTGGCTTATCTGTACGCCAGCAATTGGGGTAGGTATGCACATATTTCTCTACTTTAAACGCTTTGTTCTCTTCTTTCAGTTTGATGGCTATCTCCACGTCTACAGAGCGTTCCGGAGCTTCGCCTTCACCGTAATATTCGTTCTTCACATATTTCCCGGCGAGTTCCTGTAGTTCAGGGCGAAATTTACCCTGCAGATCCACAAGGGGAACAGGGTTACCGTTCTCGTCCTTGACCAGTAAAGGCGGTACAGGCGGTTCTGCCTTCTGTGCCACCATCATATCGTCTGCCCCGAAAGTAGGCGAGGTATGTACGATACCGGTACCATCTTCGGTAGTGACAAAATCACCGGAGATCACGCGGAATGCATTCTCCGCATCCTGGTAAGGAAGTGCGTAAGCTAAGAGTTGTTCGTACCGGATTCCTACCAGTTCTGAGCCGGTAAATGAATCCACTATTTGGTAAGGAACTTTCTTGGAGTCCGAAGTGAATGTATCAAAAGCCTCTTCTTCTGTAACAGCCTCAAACTTACCAGAGAATACCTGGGACACCAGGTTCTTGGCTACCATTACCAGTATAGGCTCATAGGTATACTGGTTAAAACTGCGTACCAAGGCGTACTCTATTTTAGGGCCTACGGTCAGCGCGGTATTAGATGGTAAGGTCCATGGAGTGGTAGTCCATGCCAGGAAATAAATTTCACCCTGGTATTTCTTTAAGCCTGCAGGAAGGCTGTCTTTAATCGTCCTGAATTGCGCTGTAACGGTTGTATCCGTGACTTCCTGGTAGGTTCCCGGCTGGTTCAGCTCGTGAGAGCTAAGCCCTGTACCTGCTTTAGGAGAGTAGGGCTGTATGGTATATCCTTTGTAAATAAGTCCTTTCTCATAGATCTGCTTTAGTAACCACCAGACGGTTTCCATATACTTAGGCTCGTAGGTCACATAAGGATTTTCCATATCTACCCAATAGCCGATCTTTTCAGTGAGGTCGTTCCACACATCGGTATAGCGCATCACCGCCTTACGGCAGGCGCTATTGTACTCTTCTACGGAAATTTTGGTTCCAATATCCTCCTTGGTAATACCCAGCTCCTTTTCCACACCCAGTTCTATGGGGAGGCCATGGGTATCCCACCCGGCCTTACGCTTTACCTGGAATCCCTTCATGGTCTTATAGCGCGGAAAAATATCCTTGATAGTCCTGGCCATTACATGGTGGATACCGGGTTTCCCGTTCGCAGAAGGAGGTCCTTCGTAAAAGACATAGCTCTCCTTTCCTTCCCTGCTGCTGATGCTTTTCTCAAATATCTGCTGCGCTTCCCAGAAAGACTGCACGTCCTCGGCTACTTTGGGTAGGTCCAAACTCTTATATTCCGTAAATTTCGTCATAAGCGCTATTTAAAGTCTGCAAAATTAATGAAAATTTGCCCAAATTACGGGGGATAGCATACAAAAAAAGCCCCGATAAACGGGGCTTATTAATAACTAATTCAAATAATTGACTACTTGGTTCCCGTAATGGTTACGTTAGCACTGACCTGCAGGGCTCCTGTTACGCTGATCCCACCGAGGTTAAGACCTGTAGAAGACTCTGCTTCTAACAGTGCATTGAAGTCTAAACTTCCCTGGTTCTCTGTGTACGAGACAAATACAAGTTCATACTCACCTTCTTCCAGGAAATTCAGGCTATAGGAATTAGTAAGCCCGCTAACGGTGCTACTGGTGACTGCGTTGGCAAAGGTTACCTCGCTTTCCCCGCTACCTCTTGTTTCGGCCTCGGCATCAAAGCTCCCTTTCTCGTAAGCATATACGATGATCTTATCGGAAGTATTCTGGCTGTCATTCACCGTACCATTGATCATCCCGGTTGTTTCGGCATTTACCGTACGAATTCCTCCGCTGATCTCTGACATGGACACGAATTCAAAATCAGAACTCATAGTACCCTGCTCTTCCCTGATAGTCTTGCGAAGGTCAAAATCGAGCACTATTTCATTTCCGGCGCCTGCAAATACTTCATAAGCATCTTTCACCGTAATTGTATTGGAAGCAGCAGTCAGT
>JABDLH010000216.1 GCA_013003145.1 Flavobacteriaceae bacterium
TAGCTGTGCTGCATAGTCGTAGCAATATTCCGAGACGGTTCGCCCTTGCCTTCTACCAGCAGGTCATAGGCCATTTTGATACGCTCCCAGCGATCGTCCCGGTCCATGGCATAATATCGCCCGATCACCGAGGCAATACTTGTGTTTTTAGTCTTACAGAAATTCTCGAGCTCACTCAGGAATTTTTTACCGCTTTTGGGATCCACATCTCTCCCGTCCGTAAAGGCGTGAACATAGGCCTGGGGAACACCGTAACTATCCGCTGCATTGATCAGTCCTTCCAGGTGTTTGGTATGGCTGTGAACACCCCCGTCGCTCAACAGCCCGAGGAAATGCACTTTTTTATTGTTTTCCTTAGAATACAGGAAAGCATCTTTAAGCACTTTTTCATCTTTTAAGGTATTCTCCGCAACGGCCAGGTTGATCTTAGCCAGGTCCTGGTAGACAATCCTTCCGGCTCCCAGGTTCATATGCCCAACTTCACTGTTCCCCATTTGTCCTTCGGGGAGACCCACATTCATCCCATCGGTAAGTAATTCGGAATTGGGATAATCCTGGTAGAGGGAATCGATAAAGGGAGTATTGGCATTAGCCACGGCAGATACTTTCGGATCAGGTGAAATCCCCCATCCATCGAGTATCATCAGTATAACTTTATTATTCATGTCTTTGTGCTTAAGGCTGTCAAAAATAAGGGTATTAAGAGCTAATACCATGATTGCTGTCAACTTTTTGCCATAGCGTGGTGTAACATTGAAAGATTACCAAAATAAAGATGTAAAAGATGCGGTATCTTAAATAAATGAGGAGGTAATAGGAGGCTTATAAACATAAGAACCCCGCAGGATTTGCTGCAGGGTTCTTATATCACAACACTTACTGATATAGTGTTCAAGTAAAAGAGTAAATGTCAGAATTCAAAGCCGGTGAACGCCCTGTATAAAAAAGCGTACACTGCCATGGTGAGCATTAAAGCACAGAATAGGGAATAGCCTTTTAACAAGACCACTATAATTTCCGGCTTACAATTTTCAAATGCCTGAAAATACAGGTCTTTAAAGTGTAATAGTGTTCCCATATAGTCTTTTTTCGAGTTAATGAAAAGCTATAAGGGTTAAATTTGAGGCGATTAACAGATTTGGAGACTACTCAAAGATAGCCAAATATGTTCCATAACCTATTTTCTTAGGAGGGAATATTGTAACTACACGACCAATTGCCAGGTATTTACGATGAAGTGTCGGGACGCTCTTCCCTGAACCGCTCAATGGCATCCCTGATACGTTCTATGCGGTTTTCCGGATCGGGATGGGTGCTCTGGAATTCAGGTGCGCGGTTTGGTCCGGCGGCATCTTTCAGTATCTGCATAACGTGGATCATCTCTTCGGGTTCATACCCGGTTTGCAGCATAAAAAGCACCCCTAGTTCGTCACTTTCAAGCTCATCCCCGCGGCCGTTCTTTAAGAGGGTGTTCTGACCTATTTCATTGACGATACTACCGGCATCGGCACCTACACTGGCGCCCATGGAAACGGTCTTCCAGAAATTACTCTCCGCAATTCGTTCTGCGGAATGCCTCCCGATGACATGCCCTATCTCGTGCCCCAGCACACCGGCGAGCTGGGCTTCATTTAATTTAGAGAAAAGCGCATAGGTGATAAAGATCTGTCCCCCGGGTAAGGCAAATGCGTTGATGGTTCGTTCATCGGCCAGCAGGTGGAATTCATATTGATAAGGGGTTTCCCGGGCAATACTTTTCCTGACCAGGGACTGGCCTACCCGGTCCACTTGTGCTTGGAGTTGTTCGTCCGGGTAGAGTCCGCCATGCATTTGTGCAACTTCCGGAGCACTCTGCAACCCTATGGCGATCTCCTGTTCTGCGGTCATATTGATGTTCTGAACACGACCCGTATAAGGATTCTCTTCCTTGTTATTACATCGTTGAATGAAGGCAAAGGCCACTATGGCCAGCCCTATAAAAATTCGGATTTGCCATTTACCCAATCGCATGACTATCAATTATTAAGCGCTACTACAAAGTAAGTAAAAAGCTTAAAGCAATTTCGGGTTGATGTCCAGAATATTGTCCTGTATATAATTTTTTATGAACCCTGTAGTAAAATGTTCACTGCCCAAAAAGCTCTCTTTTTCCAGGAGTGACAGTATATTCTTTTTGCGGAAAGCGGTCAGCATAGGAATAGATACAGGGGCATAGGTATAGTGCCAGGGTTCGTACTTAAAGCCCCGTCTTTTAGGTTGGTCCGTGTAAACCAGGTAGAAACCGAATTTTTCGGCATTTTCGTCCATCCACTTTTTCATCGGTTCATAAGGTCCGCCGGGACCAAATTTCTCCGGGACCAGCACATCGCCTTCAGTCTTGGGATAGCCGTCTATGATATCGAGGTCCGTGCCCCAGTGATGCCTGCTTGTGCCCGGAATAGTGGAGTATTCGATGATCCGGTCTATCGCTTCTAATGGCTCCATGCCTTCGTCCGTATATTGCTGGTATTTTCTCTCAAAAATTGCTTCCTGCCTGTCAAAACTGCGGTAACCGGATACCACTTTCAGATCTATGCCATCCTGGTAGGCGGCAGCTTTCATAGCCATAAAGGCATCACAAGTTTCCTTCTGGGCCTGGAAACCTTCCCCGTAAAGTTCTATATCTGCTTTTCCCATAAGTTCCTCCACGCTGAAATCTATTTGCTGGGAGAAGAGGGAGAGGGGAATAAAACCGATGGCCAGGCCGGTAATACTGCTTTTTTTGAGGAACGATCTGCGATGCATAGGTCAGGGTTTAGTAAGAAGTATTGATCATTAAAAAGGTTAATACGAAGTACTAACCGATCAAATTTACAAAGTATTTATAAGACTGCTCAAGTAATTAATACAGTCCGGCTTATTAACGGTTGAGATACATATACCCCTGTTTTTTCATTCGAAGATCGTGCAGGGTGATAATGTAAAAGTAAATACCGGGCTCTAAACCTTTATTGCGTTGTACCACCTGTTCCCGGTTAGAAAAACCCTCAAATTCGTCCCGGTAATTATCCCTGGAATACACCATCACCCCGTAACGGTCAAAGATCTGTATGTGGTTGTTAGGTGCATTTTCTACTCCCTCAATCTTCAGGCGGTCATTTTTACCATCGGCATTAGGGGTCAGGTAATAGTTATCCAGTTCTATGGTATCATAGGTATTCAGGATTTCAGAATTACCCCCTAAGGTGAATACTTCGTAATCATCCGGTATAATTGGCCGGGAGCGGACCGATCCGTATTCCAAGCCGCCATTGACAAAGGTGTTGCCAAGGTCTTCCCATTTTTGTTGCTGCTTATTCCAACCGACCACTTTTAGATCTGTCACGTACTCGGCAAGCCTGCCTATGTTGCTTTTGGTGTCCCAGCTGAGGGTGACCCTCATGGGGCTTTCCGCTTCCAGGCGCCAGAATTCCTTATCGCTGATTTCCAGGTGGGTGTTCAGTTTTTTAGAGGTGTTAAAGCTGAGGTCCAGGGTTTTGGAGGCGTTGGGATCTTCGAAAAAATAAGCGCATTTAAGCAGCTCGGCTTCTGAATCTGCTTCGATGCTTAAAATCCGTAAACGATAATCATCTCCAACCGGGAAGGTAAACGACTTGGTATTATTGGCGTAGGCATAACCGGAGACCTTAGAAAAATCGGATTCGCCCACGTAAAAAGAGGAGCGAAGGAAATTTACGTATACCTGGGTGTGTTTCCGCGAGGCGATAAAATCTCCCTCGATGAAGTTGGCGTTATTCCGCACCCCCACAGGCAGGTCCAGGAAGATGCCATTGGCATTTGCGATCTCGAGGTCGAAGAATACAGGGGCTGTGGCCCCGGTGATCTGCAG
>JABDLH010000246.1 GCA_013003145.1 Flavobacteriaceae bacterium
CCCAACGGGGCTCACCCCTGGAAACGCGGTTCTGAAGTACATTACCGGGTACCTGATAGAACTATCACTGAGTATTGATAATGTATTTGTGATCGCGGTGATTTTCAGCTCTTTTGCTATCCCAGCAAAATACCAGCACCGGGTACTGTTCTGGGGAATACTGGGAGCCATTGTCTTCAGGGCCATCATGATCGTGTTTGGGGTTGCACTGATCAATAAGTTTGAATGGATCATCTACGTTTTCGGTGTATTCTTATTATATACTGCCTACAAGATGTTTAAATCCGATGCTGAAGATTATAAGCCCAAAGACTCTTTCGTCTTTAAGCAGGTGAAAAAATTATACCCAATTACTACGGCGATTGATGGTCATAAGTTCTTTATTCGCCGGATGGGAATCAAGGCGGCCACTCCCCTCTTTGTAGCCTTGATCGTCATTGAGCTTACCGATATATTGTTTGCTTTGGATAGCATTCCTGCTATCCTGGCCATAACTTCGGACCCGTTCATCGTCTTTAGCTCAAATATTCTTGCCATCCTGGGCTTACGGTCTATGTACTTCTTAATTTCACGAATGTTGGCTAAGTTCAGGTACATTCACTATAGCCTGGTGGTCATATTGGCCTTTGTTGGACTTAAAATGCTCTTCTCGCATTTCCTGCACTTGGAAGAGTGGGTTTCGCTCACGGTGATCCTGGTGGCTCTTCTCGGTGGAATTGCGGCCTCCTTGTTATATCCGGAAAAAGTAGAATTGGACCAATAGAATTAGCAGTGCATTCTGGCCATGCCAATGTACTCCAGGACGCTGCGTTCCAGTTCCTGGAACTCCCTGATCCTGTCGCGGAATAATTCTAACTGATCTCCTATAGCCTGTTTTTGCTCTTTCATAGTAGAGATAAGCTCCTGGTTTCCTGATATTAAATTTTCCAGGCGACGTTTCAGAGATTCAAATCGCACAAATAAGCTGTACGTCTTGGGTTCACATACATAGGACTTGAGGGTATCACTTAATCCTTGTAATTCTTGATTGGTCCTTTCCAGTCTATGGATCACATGACTGGTACTTTGTAAGGACCGCTTTGAGGTTGTCTGTAGGGTTCTCATGAAGTAGGTATAGAGTTAAAAATTTTTGTTTTCGCGTATAATAAGGTACGAAAAAAACTTAACCGTCAGACGCTCTAATGATCAGAAAATCAGACTTTAACTTTTTATTGAAGATTTGTTTACATCACGACAATTTTTGAGAGATCAGGAGCAAAAATAAATTTGGAATTGGGTCCACGTCGTCATATCTTGAATTCAAAGAAAAAACAACTATGAATATAAATTTTGAGTACGACGGCGTATCGGCCAGTGCGAGACTAGAAGAGATGGCCACGAAGAAACTGGATAAACTGGTTGATAAATATGATTTTATAGTCCGTGCTGATGTTTTCTTTAAAAAAGAAAAAAGCTCTGACCCGGAAGAGGGAAAGGTCTGCAATATAAGGCTAAGTGTCCCCGGTCCAAGACTGTTCGCAGAGGCGAGCAATGATACTTTTGAGGAATCAATCGCGGAGTCCACAGACGAACTGGAAAGACAATTAAAAAAGAAAAAGGAAAAAATGAAATCTCATTAATCCGATGGAAGACGATATGAGTGTTTTAGCAACAGATAAACGACAATTAACCCTTATCTACAACTCGGAGACCAGCCTGGGGAAACAGACCGTTGGTTATGTGGAATCTTCAGGCGATAAGATCCAGATGGTAGACATTTCCAAGACATCTCTCGGAGATACGGTATGGGTCTCCCTTGCGGAGGGGCTTAATAAACCCTTAGGTAAAATACTGGCTACAGATCACCCGGATGCCCCGGAGATCGAAGGAGCCAATTTTAGCACGGATGATTGGTTAAAACTTATTAAGAAAAACCCTGTACTGCTGCAGCAACCCATAGCGGTTAACGGAGATGATTACCTGCAGGTAGACACCCCATCAAGGATTCTTAAATTTTTCGACGTGGATACCGCCGGCCTTGACAAAAAGCCGTTAGGTGAAGAACCGTCTACGGATGCAAATGATGAAGAGCCCTTTGTTTAAGGGCTTTTTTTATGGGTCAGGTTCATCTTCTTGCCCTGACCTTAAGATCATATCGGCGACCACCTTCTCCCATTGGCTGGTATGAGGACTCAGGTAGAGTTCTTCTAACAATCTCCACTTTTTCCGGAAAGACAGGTCCATAGTGTCAATGGCCATTAAACGCGCTTCCAATTCACGTCTGCGATCTTCTTTTAACCGCAATCGCTCCTTCGCACTTACGGCAAATTCGGGCTCAAAGCGTGCCATCAGGGTGTGTTTTTTCACCCGCATTTCCTGTATGGAATCCAGGGGAATAGGCGCTTCAGCCTGTGCGCAAAGGCTGTTTACAGCCATTATAGCACAGCAGACCAGGCCTGTTCTCAGGTAGGCGTATCTGTTCATTAGTATAGTGTTCTCCCCCCTAAGATATTAAAACTATCAATGAATCCCTTTACACTATCGACCAAAGGATGAGAAACATCCGGCAACAGCATCCAATGGTTACATTGGAATCAAAGGAGATCTTTGGATATAAAATTGTCATTCAGCCGGTGCCATTCTGCATTTCCCCACGAACGCAGCTATGTCCCTGGGTGCCATTTTTGAAGTATTGGACCCATGACCAACTGAATGACAGTACTTTATGGCATATATACGAATTGAAGTGATCTTTGGTTCTTCCCCAGGCAGGAAAATCTTCAAAGATCGCCATGGACGAATAAGACTCTCCTAATTTACAAACTGAATATCCAGTGCTAATACATCTCCACCCTTGACTAAGAAGATCTTTTTCTTTCGATGATCACCATTGCATCCCTGACGGTCTGCATGGCTTCCATATCCTCATTTTCCAAGACGATATCAAATTCATCCTCCACATCCAGGACAATATCCACCAAGTTGGCGGAATTGATATTGAGTTCTTTCAGAAAATGACTGTCCATCCCGATCTCGTCAACGCTGACATCGTCCGGGAGATATGGACTCACTATAGTTTTTAGTTTTTGATAATATTGGGGTTCTGTCATAGTTCAGTCGGTAATTTTTTTAAAGATAACACAGGCATTAACATCGCCAAAACCAAAACTGGCCTTTGCAATTACTTCAGGTGATACGTTCAGCGTACTTAACGGAACCCGGGATCGATGAACTTTTTGTTCGATGGCAGGATTGAGGTCTTCACAATTGAGGTTCCCATATACTTTTGCGTCTCTCAACTGCAAAACGGCTCCAACACTTTCGATGCTGCCGGCAGCTGCAAGGCAATGCCCCAAGGTACTTTTAAATGAATTTATATAAGGAAAGTCTTGCCCTTCGCGCCCCAAGGCTATCGACCAGTTCTCGATTTCTTCGGAATCCTTACTGGTGGCTGTCAGGTGCCCGTTAATGAGGTCGATTTCCCCGGCACTGATCCCGGCAGTCGATAAGGACTCTGCTATACATCGACGAACAGCAATAGGATTAGGCGCTGTCATACTCCCCCCCTGCCGCTGACCGCCGCTGTTAACCGCACCACCCAGAACTTCTGCATAGATGCGCGCTCCCCTATTCCTCGCGCTTTCCAGGGACTCCAGTACCATCGCTCCGGCCCCACTACCCGGAACAAAGCCTGCAGCCGTACTACTCATTGGCCTGCTGGCTTTTTCTGCAGCATCATTATATGCCCGTGGTAGAATTCGCAAGGCATCAAAACCACCCCAGATATAAGGTCCGCTGTCACTACTACTCCCCACCAGGATTTTCTGGGCATTACCCTGCCGTATTCGCTCCCAGGCCATCAATATTCCCTCTGTGCCCGTGGTGCAGGCCGAAGAATTAGCAGTTACCTGGTTTCCGCATCCAAGTATCCCACCCAGGTAAGCACTTATTCCACTAGCCATAGTATGCACGACAGCTGTGCTTCCTAATCGCCGTACTTGTCCAAGATCTATTTGGGAAACTGATTCCCGGAAGCGGTCAACCCCCAATAAACCTGTTCCGAAAATAATACCACTGTCCCAATCCGGCGGCCCCTCTTTCTCTATTCCTAAACCGGCATCCTGCCAGGCATCAACACCGGCAATGACCCCATATACTAGCCCGGAACCGGGATCACTTTTTAGCTGAGTAGATGTAAAGTAATTGTTTAAGTCAACATGTTCAATATTAGGTTTTCCAGCAATTTGACATCCAAATTTTAACTCTTTTAATTCTGGCTGGAAACGAATTCCGCTCTTTCCTTCGGCAAGGGCTTTGGAGAATGCATCCAGCCCAACCGCATTCGGAGCACAAACTCCCATACCCGTCACCACTACCCTCTTATTCATAGCCTTGTTTTAGCTGCATTCCTGCCAATACCCCTTTACAAACCAACTTATCTTCAGCATTCCACATCCAAACCTTGCATTTTAGTTTTCCAAACCTGAAATATATTTTTTCGGATCTAACTTTTACCTGTTCACCGGGCATAACCGGGATTAAATACTCCATCTCTGCACTGCTGAGCGCAAAAGCCGTTTCCGGCGCCTCTTCTTTGGCTGTTAAAAAAATCCCCAGGCACACCAAGCCGATCTGGGCGCAGCATTCAGTTAACAATACCCCGGGAATTACAGCCTTTTTCTTAAAATGTCCCTGGTATACCACCGATTGCTTTCTAAATATATAATGGCCTGTCACTCCCTCCTCCCCTGCCTGTTCCAGGCTGTCGACAAAGACAAAGGGTTTGCCATAGGGTAACCGTAAAATAATCTCGCTTGTTTCCATATTAGCTTAAACTTTCACCCCCATCTACTGTAATCGTTGTACCCGTGATCCACTGTGCCTCGTCCAGCGTCAGGAGGTAGACCGCATTGGCTACATCTTCGGCAAGGGTAAGTCTTCCAGAAGGGTTTCTTTCCCGCGCTACTCTCAGTAATTCATCACTCCCCGGTATCATTCTTAAAGACCTGGTATCGGTAACCCCTGCCTGTATACAATTGACACGCACACCCATAGGAGCGAAAGCATGGGCCATGTTGCGGCATATAGACTCCAATGCGGCCTTTGCGCTGCTTACGGCGGCGTAGTTTGGGATGATCCGGGAACTTCCTACGCTGGTAAAGGCTATAACCCTGCAGTCCTCATGGGTCAGCTTTTGTTGCAGTAAAATTTTCATCCAGTCGTACAGGCTTACGGCCATGGCATCCAGGGTAAGTAAAAAATCCTCATGCTCCAACAGCGGACCATCACCGGTCATCGGCTTCAGGTTGCCTTTCGCTATACTGTGTACTACTACTTTGATCTTTTCCCCCTTGCCCAGGCTAGTGGTGATTTGATTAAAGACTTGTTCTCTTTTCTGTTTATTCAGGGCATCCGTATTAAAAGTGACACACTGGGTACCGGCTGATCTGATGAGTTCGAAGTCTTCTTCTATCGCACTGAGATCTGCTTTCCTGTCCCGGTGCAGTAT
>JABDLH010000256.1 GCA_013003145.1 Flavobacteriaceae bacterium
CTGCAGAGCAATGTAGGACAACAGCTGGTCATGGAAAGAAGGATCAATACCGAGGAGCTGGACTCCATCATCCTTATTGAGCCCTCTGTGGCTTATTATGCTAAGTCTGATGCCGCACTGAAGATAGGACAAGCCTTCGGCGGCGGCTGGAAGTTACTGGCTGTTTTTGAATGGATACCCAGACCTCTTCGCGATGCGGTCTACGACCTCGTGGCCAGGAACAGGTACCGCTGGTTCGGAAAAAAAGAAGCCTGTATGATTCCCACTCCCGAACTCCAGGCCCGCTTCCTTGACCGTTAAAATTTTATTTCAGGTTATTCAGGATAAAATCCAGCTTCGTATTACTGTTAAGATTCTGCCGAAAAGCCAGGTTCTCGTAGGTATTTTGCGCGGCCAGTCCTTTGGCCTGTAAATAAGCGATCTCGTCCTCGAAATCTATGGAAACCTTTCCACTCAACAGTATATCGTTAGACTCCTGACTACTGTATCTTTTGTAGATCTTCCGCAGCCCGCTTAGATAGAGGCGGTCTTTGGTAAATCCTCCTCCCCTGTGTGCTCTTAGGGTGATGTTGAAAGCATCATTTCTATTCAATTTATACTGGGAATGGATCAGGTCAAAGGTGTCCTGGAAGCTATAACCTTTAATTAAACTATCTGATGCCAAAACCCTGTACGCTAACTCCTTAAGTCTTTTTAAAGTTAGTGCCCCACTCATGTACTCACTGAAGACTGCTAAGCCTTCCTGTGTTTCAACATTCTTAGGAAAACCGTTAGAAAAGATTTTCAGGGGCTGGTTCTGCGCGTTAAAAGTGGTGACCAGGTGTACCCCTATTTCATGGTTCGCCAGGGTCTGCAACTGGTTCTTGCTGAATTTTGCATTCCGTTTTAACAGTAATGATTGGGTCGCATTGCTCACCATGGCATCTGCCGCGATATTCGTAGAGAACCGGATATTGAGCGGAAAATCATAACGCCCGGAAAATTCTTCAAAATATCCCTTGGCATCCTCAGGACTAAATACTTTTTCCAGGTCCGGGGAAGGGGGATCATTTTCAAAATGCAAGATGAACTTTGCATTTTGTACATCTTTCTCTGTAGGTGTTCCATACACCCTGAGCGAATTATAATAGAACTTGCGACCACTCCCTATGGTCTCAATACATTGTACCATATTGGCATAGAAATACACAATGTCCCTGTACATACGGTAGATCTCCTCGTCTTCTATCCTTTCCAGTCTTAAGGAGAACAACAAGCGGTGTAGTTTCAGGGGATCAAATTTAAGCTTGGGATACCGGAACACCGGAGTTTCGGTATACTTGGATGCAAAAAAGCGATTCTTTTCCTTCTCTATATTCTGCGGGTTCACATAGTTGAGTAATTCGATCCGTTTTACCAAACGGTCCAACTGTGTATCGATCTCCATCAAACCGGAATGGGACTCCTGCAATGCTAAGCGTTGCTGTTCACTGATCATAATACCGTTTCTTCAAATATTCTGTGTTGCAAAGGTATAAATTCCTTTAGCTGTCCGCTCACCGCCTGGACCACCTCCGGGTAGATCTCCCCGTTTAACTCGTCACAATAGATCTTCGCTATCTCTGTGGCTAAAACCAGCGTATGGTCAAAATTGTTCGTGATAAATTTTAGGAAATACCCATTACCCTGGAAGGTATCATTGATCCTGGAGGTAGACCGTAGAGTCCCAGGCAACTCCATTTGTCCCAGTAATTTGCACCAGGATTCGGCTATTGAACCAAATCGCTCGTTATCAATATTTGCAGTACCCAGGTTCCAGGTGGGCACTTCTCGCTGCCAGCGCTTCCAATTATAGCTATGCATGTCAAATACCAATGCCTTGCCGTAACGTTCTTCCATCTTGGCTACCAGTGCACGGGTCACTTCGTAAAAGGCTTTATGCTTCCCTTGGCTGATCTTAATTTCGTTTTCTGGGAGCGGATTTTTCCAAAGCAGTTTACCCCAGGCATCCTTATAGATCGCGAGTTCCGGTGGGCGATTAAGATCGTACTCGAACCTGCTGTCACAGCCAGCGATAACCATGGGATGATCGGCAACCATTTGCAGGGTACAGGGGTCCTCTTCGTACCAGCGCTCGTATTCCGAATGCAGGCAGTATGACGATAGGGAATGTCGGAATTGATGCCCGTCGTGAACAGCTCCGCAGAGGTATGGGGCGTAATAATCTATCTTTACCTGGAAAGAGTTATCCTCTGCCATGGCATGGAAGGGAATTTCTCTTTCAATGTTTTCGATGATTTGTGATACCGGGAGTTTAAGCATTCTGCACCTCGTTTCTCAGGCGCGACCTACGATCAAATGCTTCCAGTTTATCCAGCACTTTGCTTTCGATAAAATCAATCACCTTGGTCTGTATCCTGGCTTTATAAACTTTGTTGATGTAAGTGATTCCCCCGGGAGACATCACGTTGACCTCTACCAGTTTACCGCCAATCACGTCGATACCGACAAAATAAAGTCCGTCTTTAACCAGCTTGGGACCAATTTGTTTGCAAAGCGCC
Organism: Flavobacteriaceae bacterium; assembly: GCA_013003145.1. GTDB lineage: Bacteria > Bacteroidota > Bacteroidia > Flavobacteriales > Flavobacteriaceae > Zeaxanthinibacter. The sequence continues at coordinate 2,541 of JABDLH010000256.1, forward strand.
TTTTCTTGTTTGGTCAGGTTATGTTTGGCCACACTCCCGCCAGCCGATATGTTGGAACGGTGATCTTCAGAACCCGGGATACGTTTCATAGAACCTATCACCTCCCCGTTCAGCAAGAGTATACGTACGTCACCTTCATCCGCCCCTTCTATATATTCCTGCAGGATAACATAGTTAGAAGTACCGTCAGAGTTGGTAATGTAAAAATCGAGCAGGGAGTTGATATTGGACATGGCCGACCTTTCGATCAGGATCACACCAGAACCTCCAAACCCGTTCAAGGGTTTCAGGATCATCCGTTCTGCTTCGGACTGTTTTATCTGCTCTACCAGGTAGGCTTTGTTCTTGGAAACATGGGTAACCGGGATAATATTGCTATGGCTATCCCCGAAAGCCGCAGTATACAACTTGTTATTGGCCTCCCTGAGTCCGCGGAGCGAATTCACGATAAAGACATCATCCTTTACAGAGTCAAGGAAATTGAGCATCAGCGGATCCAAAGGCGGGTTGGCCCGCATAAAAATAACATCAAAACCTGCCAGTGGCAGCATCTCTTCACGCAGCTCTGCCTTCCTGTAAAAGGTTTTCATATTGGAAGGCACCTTTTCCATCTTCCCGATCACCTTGCAAAAAGCACTGGTAACGCTGTTACGGATGGTCAGGTTAGCCGGCGTACAATACGCCACCCCGTGGTTCCTTTTCACACATTCATGGATCAGCGCAAGGCTGGAATCTTTTTCCGGTTCTATCTCCTCCCAAGGATACATCAGGAAGCATATATTCATAATATTCTGTTTTTTTATTTTACTTCGTCCAGGTTATCATCCCAGTTTTTAACTTTTGGATGCAGTGTCCTGCCAAGAGATTTAGCCACCATCATGGATACGGTAGCATCGCCCGTTACGTTGACCACTGTTCTGCACATATCCAATGGCCTGTCTACAGCAAAAATAAGCGCAAGACCAATGGCCAGTTTATCGGCCGGGAAACCAATTGCTTCCAGTACGATGACCAGCATCACCATTCCCGCTCCGGGAACTGCAGCTGAACCTATGGAGGCCAGCAGGGCAGTGAGTACAATGGTCAATTGACTTCCAAAAGTGAGATCAAAACCGAGCGCCTGGGAAATAAATACGGCGGCAACAC
>JABDLH010000261.1 GCA_013003145.1 Flavobacteriaceae bacterium
TGTCGCGGTAACAGCCGGTTTCTATACCTTGACCGTTAATTTTAACGATAATACTTATACCCTGGAAAGTTCAGATTTATGGGGGATTGTAGGTTCTGGTTATAATGACTGGGGCAATGCAGGTCCTGATTTCATGTTTACTCCTCTTACTGCTGATGTATGGATTGCAGAAAATGTAACCCTGGTAGATGGATTAATCAAATTCCGAATCAATGAAGATTGGGGGGTCAACCTGGGTGATGACGGTGCAGACGGAACACTGGAAGAAGGTGGTGCCGATATTGCAGTAACTGCGGGAACTTATGATATAATGCTCGATTTCTCCGATACTGCTCCGACCTATACCTTAATTACCAAGTAAGTTTAGTTTATTCCTATATTGCTCAAGGGCCGTTTTATACGGCCCTTTTGTTTCAATACACTCAACTATGAAAGTACACTGTTTCCTATTTCTCTTTTTGTCCGGTTTACTGACTACGGTAGCCCAGACCATCACCCTGGACCCGCCGGTCTTTTCAGAAAATACAGAGATCACGGTTACGGTCTCAGATTTTGATCCGGTATCCGAATGGGGCACTCCTGATCTTTATCTCTGGGCTTGGTACAATCCGGATTCTAACGGAGCAGATGCTCCCTCTAATGGCAGCTGGACTGATTCTGATGAAGCTGCAAAATTCACGGATAACGGTGATGGAACCTACTCCTACGTATTTACCCCAACGACCTTCTACGGAGCGACCGGAATCACTGAAATCGGGCTGCTCGTTAAATCAAAAGATGGAAGCAACAAGACTACGGACTACCTCTACGATGTGGGTGGATACCAGATGGGACTTACAAGTCCGTCTAAAGACTTAACCATTGTTACCGCCGGCAACAGTTTTTCCATTGAAGCTACGACCTCCGAAGTATCGGACTGGAGCCTGTACGCAAATGATGTTCTTGTCAATACGGCATCCGCTACTGATACGTATACGTACAGCCAGGTGGTGAACCAAACCACCAACTTCCGTCTTGTAGCGACCAATGGCTCCGAGAACCTGGAAGAAGTATTTACCGCAGCTATCGCACCCACGGTTACAGAAGAAGCACTTCCTGCCGGATTAAAGAATGGGATAAATCGCGATGAAGCCGATCCTACCAAAGCTACCCTGGTATTCTACGCCCCGGGAAAAGAATTTGTACATGTAATTGGTGATTTCAACAACTGGCTGGTCAACAGCGACTACCTGATGAAGAAAGACCCTGTTACAGACCAATTCTGGTTAGAACTGTCAGGGCTTACCCCACAGTTCAACCATTTATTTCAATACCTGGTAGAATACGATATCAATGTCGCAGACCCCTACTCTACCCTCGTTTTGGATGGTTATGGAAACGACGCATTTATCGACCAAACCACCTATCCTGGCTTACCCGCATATCCTGCCGGGCAATCCCAAGCGATCACCGTACTACGGACCGGGGATACTCCTTACAACTGGCAGGTTAATACCTTTGAAAAACCTAAAAAGACAGACCTGGTCATCTATGAATTATTGATACGTGATTTTGATGCCCTGCATAGCTTTGACGCCGTAAGGGCCAGGTTGGATTATTTGCAGGGGTTAGGTATTAACGCGATCGAATTGATGCCGGTCAACGAATTTGACGGGAATGAAAGCTGGGGATATAACCCCGCCTTTCACATGGCACTGGACAAGTATTACGGAACAGCCGATGCCCTTAAGCAATTGGTAGATGAAGCGCATGCAAGGGGTATGGCCGTGATCATTGACGTAGTCTATAACCACGCATCCGGGCAACATCCTTACTACCGAATGTGGAATACCGATAACGGAGGCACCGGCGGACAGGCCAGTACGGATAACCCCTTCTTTAATCCAACAGCAACACATTCCTACAGCGTGTTCAATGATTTCAATCACCAGAGCCAGGCTACCCGGGATTACGTGAACCAGACCGTAGAATACTGGATAGAGGAATTCAGGCTAGACGGGATGCGATGGGACCTTACTAAAGGGTTTACCCAGAATTGTTCAGCATCAGACCAGAACTGCACCAACAACCTGCAACAAGACCGTGTAGATGTTTTACAGGGCTATGCAGATACCCAATGGGCTTCTGACCCTGACTTCTATGTGATCTTTGAACACCTGGGAGGAATACAGGAAGAGATCCAATGGGCAGAATATCGGAAAGATGAAGGGAAAGGTATCTTGTTATGGAATAAACAGACTGAGTCTTATAACGAAGCTACCCTGGGCTACCACGAGAATGGTAAGTCTGATTTCTCTGGAGTATCGCATCTCCAGAAAGGCTTTGTAAGGCCATCTGCAGTCTCTTATATGGAGAGCCATGATGAAGAGCGCCTGATGTATAAGAACCTGCAGTTTGGGAATACGGGGCCTTCTAATTACTCCGTTAAAGATCTGCCCACAGCACTTGCACGAATGGAAACTGCCGGGGCCTTCTTTTTTACGGTGCCGGGACCTAAGATGATCTGGCAATTCGGAGAGCTGGGCTATGAAGTGTCCATAGATTTTAACGGTCGAGTCGGCAATAAACCAATACGTTGGGAATACGCAGACGATCCTGCACGTAAATCTATATATGATACCTGGGCCGACCTGATAGAACTCAGGATCAATGAACCGATCTTCGAGACCTCCGATTTTGAGCTGGACCTGGGGAATGCAGACGGTCTGAAAAAAATCCACTTGGCCCTTGATTCTGCCAGCGGTGACGAGATTAAATATGTGACGATCATTGGAAACTTCGGAGTGCAGGAAAGGCAAATAGACCCGGAATTCCAGGAAACCGGGGTTTGGTACGAGTTCTTAAATGGCAACCGAAAATATATTGTAACGGATAGTAATCAATCCATCAGCCTGCAACCGGGCGAATTCCGGATCTTCGGAAATAACCCTACGTCACTATTCCCGGATGAGAACATCCCGGATGATGATCATGACGGGGTAGAAAATAGCTTTGACACCTGCCCCGGGACTCCTTTAGGATCTTCGGTAGATGTCAATGGCTGCGTGGTCTTTAACCTGCCGGCAGGGAACTTTATCATAGAGACGGCCAGCGAAACCTGCAGGAACAGTAATAATGGGAGCATAGCGATCAATGCACAGCAATCCTTAGCGTATACCGCTACTTTGACAGGCCCATCGACACTTGTGCAGGAATTTACGGAACAGACCGTATTTACTGCTTTGTCTGCCGCACAATATACCCTCTGTATCACTGTGGATTCAGAGAGTGGTTATGAACAATGTTACCAACTGGAGATCACTGAACCCGAAGATCTTTCGGTTAGTTCCAAGGTAAATAACAGCGGTAAACTCGTTTCCCTTCAGCTTAAAGGAGGCAGCACTTATGAGATCATCCTCAATGGCAGGCAATATACCACCACAGCAAGCTATTTTGAACTTCCCTTAGACCGGGGGTCCAATGAACTGAGCGTTTCTACGGATAAAGATTGTCAAGGGGTATATGACGAGACCTTTTACCTGAGCAGTTCGCCACTGTACCCTAACCCGGTCAGCGCCCAGCAACTTAACGTAGAGCTGCAGGAGTCGCTGGTGGGGGAAAAAGTAACGATAGACGTTTACGATCTGGGTGGGAGGATTCAATTAAGCACCACGGCCCAGCCTACTACTTCATCCCTTTCCCTGGATATCTCCGGGCTGGCCGAAGGCACCTACCTTGTAGGCATTACGACAAAAGATGGTCAAAAATTCCATAAACTCCTTAAAATATGAAAAAGCTTTTCTATTGCATTTGCACAGTATTACTGGTTTCCTGTAGCAGTGGTGGGGATAGCAGTGAACCTAAACCGGAGCCGGTTGTACCACCGGGTGCAGCGAGTCTTATATTCCCGGAAGACAATACAGAATGCCAGGAAGGTAGTATTATCTCCGATTCGGAAAGCCGGGTCTCATTCCAATGGAACGCTTCAGAAAACACGGATAGCTACCAGCTGGTCATCACTAACCTGGAAACAGGCAGCGAACAGACGGTAAATACTTCCGAGACGGAAATAGATATTACCATTCTTCGTGGCACGCCTTATTCCTGGAAAGTGATCTCTAAGGCTACCGCTTCTTCAGAAACAGCGGAAAGCCCGGTATGGAAGTTTTACAATGCAGGGCAGGCTACAGCGCATCATGCTCCTTTCCCTGCTGAGGTGATCTCCCCCACTTCCGGTTCGGCCGTAGATCCGGGAAGCGTTGCGCTTTCATGGTCCACGACTGACATCGATGATGATATTGCTGAATACCAGGTGTTCCTGGATACCACGAACCCTCCTACAGAAGACATAGTAATTACTGCGGATACCTCTACATCGGTAACCGTGAATAGTAATGAGGTATATTATTGGATGGTTATTACTAAAGACTTGGCAGGGAACACCGCTGCATCACAAGTATTCCAATTCAGGGTCCGGTAGTATTTTACAAAATTTGGTTATGATGATCGGGTGGATTCCCGCTCGATCAGCGTAGCCTCGACTACTTCTGTATGGTACTGCTCATCCCCCTCTTCCACATCACTTTCCACTTTATCGATCAGCATTTTGGCCGCGATAGTTCCCATTTCCTCCCCGTGCTGGGCTACCGAACTCAGGGTAGGATTAGATAGTCTTGAGAGTATGCCATCGGTAAAGCCAATTACAGAAACATCTGTCGGCACTTGCAACTGGTTATCCTGGAGGAAGCGGATGGTCCTTATGGCAAAGATCTCGTTCACACAAAGTACTGCATCGACTTCCTGGGTGGCAAAAAAGACTTCGCTTAGTTTCTCATCCTCATATTGGTAGGGTAAGCGCAAGATCAGTTCATCCCTGACAGGGATGTTATGCTCTTTTAAAGCTTGTTTATACCCATCCTCTCTTTTACTGCTGACATTAAGGTAATTTTCTGTGGTAACCAGGGCAATTCGTTTCCTGCCATCCGCGATCATTTTACTGACTGCCATGTGTGCGGCCGCCTGGTCATCGATGACTACCTTATCACAATTGACCTCATCAGTTACCCGGTCAAACAATACCAGGGGAATTCCCTGGTCTGTCACTTGCTTCAGGTGGTTAAAGTCGTTCTTCAATTGAGTTTCCGCGGAGAGTGCCATGATAAAACCATCTATGCTCCCATTGGCCAGCATTTCCATATTGATCACTTCCTTATCAAATGATTCATCGGAAACACAGACGATCACATTGTACCCCTTATCATTAGCGTATTTCTCAATCCCGCGGAAAACAGTAGTAAAAAAATGGTGAACAATATCGGGAATGATCACGCCGATATTCTTAGTTTTTTTGTTCTTCAGGCTTATTGCGATATTGTTAGGCTTATAATTATAAAGCTTAGCAAATGCCTGGATCTTCTCCTTGGTTTCCCGGCTTATCTCTTCGCTATTCTTAAGCGCTTTGGACACGGTAGAAATGGATACATCCAATTCCCTGGCAATATGTTTAAGTGTTATTTTTCGTTTCACAGGTAAGAGAAGTATTTAGAATATGATGCTGAAAGGTATAAATATCAACCTTAAAAGAAATACTAATTTTAACAGTATCAAAGTAAATGCACGAATGATTTGGCTATTAAGATAATCTTAAGGCAATCAAAAAAATGCTATATTTGATAGCAGCTCGTAAACAATCACACATCAAAAAAACCAAATACTCAATTATATCAGGGGATATTTGCGGGGTTAATAATTTTTAAAAGTTATTAACACGAAACCGATTTCGTGCTTTATCATTTCGCAAAACTCAGCTTTTTAACACTTTTTTTACATAAGTTTAACTCTAGGAATGAATTAACTAAACTCAAAATCAACAATTTATGAAGATTACACTACTAAAATGCTTTCTTTTGGTCGGGGCTTTGTTAAGCTTTGGCCTGATGGAAGCTCAAGAGGTGTCAGGTACTGTAACGGATGCCAGTGGCCCGTTACCAGGTGCCAGTGTGGTGGTTCAGGGTACCACTACGGGGACACAAACGGACTTCGATGGTAATTACACCTTGAACAACGTAGATGCCAATGCTACCCTCGTGGTAAGTTATATTGGCTACAAGACACAAGAAGTTCCCGTAAACGGGAGGTCTACCATTGATGTTACCCTGGAAGAAGATGCCGAGGCATTAGACGAAGTGGTGATCATCGGTTATGGTACTACTACGGTTAAAGATGCAACAGGTGCGGTGGCAGCCGTAACCTCGGAAGACTTTAACAAAGGGGTTATCGCTTCTCCTGAAGAACTTATCCAAGGGAAGACTGCAGGGGTACAAATCACTCAGACCAGTGGTGAACCGGGAGCCGGAGTTCAGCTTCGGATCAGGGGAACCAACTCGGTAAGATCTAACAACAACCCACTATTCGTGGTAGACGGGGTGCCATTGGCCGGAGATGACACATCTCCATCAGGAGGTAACATCGGGGTAGGAACCTCGACCTCCAGGAACCCGCTTAACTTCCTTAACCCAGCAGACATTGAAAGTATCAGTGTTCTTAAAGATGCTTCTGCCACCGCTATTTATGGTTCCAGGGGAGCTAACGGGGTTGTGATCATTACTACCAAGAGTGGTAAGGGAGCAGTAGGAGGATTGTTCGAATTCAGTTCCAGCCTTAGTATCTCTAAACCAGCTGAACGCTACAATTTATTATCTCCAAATGATTTCCTCGATGCCGTAGAGCAATTTGGCGGCGACAGGAATGCACAAAATTTTGGTTCCAGGACAGATTGGCAAGACTTTGTTACCCGTACGGTAGCTTCACAGAACCAGAACCTATCTTACTCCAATACTCATAACAGTGGATCTGTTCGGGCGACTTTCGGATACGGGAAGCAGTTTGGTGTGATCGAAAAATCAGACCTTGAACGTATTACAGCAAGGCTTAACGTGGTCCAGCGATTCCTGGATGACAACCTTACTTTAAACTTACAGGCAACAGGATCTCGAGTAAACGACCAGGCAGCGCCCTTGAGTGGTAGTGCAGGTTTTCGTGGTGACCTTCTAGGTGCTGCGTACTCGGC
>JABDLH010000285.1 GCA_013003145.1 Flavobacteriaceae bacterium
GCCTCTTCCCGATTAGCTGGTTTGGGCAGCATCAGGTCCCGGTGCCATACGATGGTATCAGCCGTGACAAGGATCTCCCCCTTGGCCAGCCCGTCAACCTGTGCATCCGCTTTTAACTGGGCGAGAAACTCGGCAATCTCAGCTCCTTTTAAATGATCCGGCGCAATCTCCTGTACCGGTTTTAACCGGAGTTCGTATGGGATCCCCAGTTCCCGGAAAAATTGCTGTCTCCTGGGAGATGCGGAGGATAGGATGATTTTATGTCCCTTTAATAAGGTGTGCAACATTCTTGTATGCTTATCAGAATTAATGTACCGGCCAATCGCCCCGAACTTTCAGCACCTGTTCTATCACCTCCCTGACACAACCTTCTCCACCGGATTTATGGGAAACGTACTTGGCCACGGCTTTTACTTCGGCTACGGCGTTCTGCGGGCAAACAGGAAGTCCCACTTTTTTCATCGCAGGTATATCCGGGAGGTCATCGCCCATATAGAGGGTATTGGCAGGTTTCTTCGCATAAATATCCATATACTCATCCAGGGCTTCTTCTTTAAATTGTACACCAAGGTGGATATCGGTAACTCCTAAGCCTTGCATACGTTTACGGACCCCTTCATTTTTCCCTCCGCTAATGATACAGACAGCATATCCTGCATCGATGGCAGTACGTACGGCGAAGCCGTCCAGCATATTCATTTTCCGGAGTAACTCACCCTCAGAGGTGATCAGGATATTCCCGTCGGTGAACACTCCATCTACATCAAAGACAAAAGTATCTATGTCTTTTAATTGTGTTTTATAACTTGTTTCCATAGTTGGTTTGGATCGATTTGCTGATCAGGCGATATATATCTTTATGTAGTTCATTTTTAAGCAGGTCCAGGTGTTTATCCATAGTTCCGTAGTCTGCTCTCCTGGCCGGGCCGGTCTGTGCATCCACGGGTGAAAGTTGCTCAAGTTTTGCTGTAGTTTCCCTGATCAATGGTCGAAGTAGCTCAATGTCCAGCCCGTTCTCCACCAGGAGTTCCTGGGAAATTTTCAAGAGGTGATTCGTGAAATTGTTGGCGAATACAGCTGCCAAGTGTAGTTGCTGTCTCTGTTCACTGCTAATTTCGACCACTTTTCCAGATAGCGTATGCCCCAATGTTCTTATTTGTTCCAGGTCATCCTTATCCCGGCTCTCTATACAGATGGGAATCTCCCTGAAATTTGCCTGACGGGAACTGCTGAACGTCTGAAGCGGGTAAAAAACACCACAACGTTGACTGCTGTCAAACACATCCAGTGACAGGTTTCCCGCCGTGTGAAGCAGGAGTTTATCCTTTATGTTTAGTTGGGCAGCTACTTCCTGCACGGAATCATCGCTGATGGCGAGGATGTAGATGTCGGCCTCCCGATTTATTTGGTGCACTTGCCCGGTCTCCGTAAAGGGGGCAAATGTTTGCAGTTTTTCCTCGCTTCTGCCGACCACCTGTATAAGGTCTACTTCCTGTACCGTTCTCCATGCCTGGAACAGTTGGTTGGCGACATTCCCGGTGCCGATAAGTACGACTTTGATCATGCGGTAAAAATACACATTAAATAAAATCCTGGCCTATTTATGGCCGCGGGGAACTGCAATTACACAATGAACCCCATACTTAGTGGCCCTGCCTATGGTACTTATGCTACTAAGATGTTAATTTGGCATAAAATAGTTGTAAATGCTGTATTTTTGCAGCCTGAATATGTAAATGCAAAGCATTCAGCCATAATGACAAACATCTTCAAGAATTTCTTGTTCTCCACTCGTTTTACCGCAATACTCTTTATCGCTTTTGCCACGGCCATGGCCTTTGGTACATTTATAGAGAGTTGGTATAGTACTGAAACTGCCAGGATCTGGATTTATAATGCCACCTGGTTTGAACTGATCATGTTGTTCTTCGTGATCAACTTTATCGGGAATATCGGCAGGTACCGATTATTGCGAAAAGAGAAATGGGCTGTTCTAATGCTGCATGTTTCCTGGATATTGATCATTATCGGGGCCTTCGTAACCCGGTATATCAGTTTTGAAGGGATGATGCCCATCAGGGAAGGTAAGACAGAGAATGTCTTTTATTCTGATAAAACATACCTGACAGCATTTGTGGATGGAGAGATAGACGGGAGTGTTAAGCGAAAGACCCTGGAAGATGATCTTATTGTAACCGCGGAAGCTATGAAATCCAATTTACCCTGGAAAGGAGATTTTGGGGGACAGGATTTCAAGATCAGTTTCGTGGAATTCATACGTGGAGCAAAGGAAGGACTTATTCCCGGGGAGGAAGGAAATACCTATTTGAAGATCGTCGAGGCAGGTGATGGGAACCGGCACGAACATTTCCTGGAATCCGGGAAGGTATCCAGTATTCACAATGTTCTTTTTGCCCTGAACGAACCCACCGATGGTGCCATCAATATTTTCCAGGAGGGGGATTCTTACCAGATCCGTTCACCTTTTGAAGGTGATTACCTGAGGATGGCCGATCAGCAGCGTGGTACACTCATCAAAGACAGCCTGCAAACCTTGCAGCGAAGAGCACTGTACACCGTTGGTACTATGCAGTTTGTAATCCCGGACCCGGTGGTAAAAGGAACTTACGGGGTGGTCCGGATTCCCGATGAGGAAGTAACAGAAATGAGCCAGGACGCACTAGTCCTGGAGGTAGAAACAAATGGCGAGAAAGTACAGAAGAAGGTTTTGGGAAGTAAAGGGTCTACCAATTTTACCGACAAGTTCGAAGTAGGGGGATTGGAATTTACCCTGGGATACGGATCAAAAGTTCACGAACTCCCCTTCAGCATTACTCTGAATGATTTTATCGCGGAAAAATACCCCGGCACAGAAAAAGGTTATGCTTCATTTATGAGTAAAGTGACTGTTGAGGACGAGCGCCCATTTGATTATGATATTTATATGAACCATGTGTTAGATCACCAGGGATACCGTTTTTTCCAGGCGAGTTTTGACCCGGATGAAAAAGGGACCGTACTCTCCGTAAACCATGATTTCTGGGGAACCTGGATCACCTATATTGGTTATTTCTTACTGTATATTGGTTTGATGGGAATCATGTTCTTCGGCAAGACCCGTTTTAAAGACTTAGCCAATTCCCTGGATAAATTAAAGAAGAAAAAAGCGGCCTTAATGGTCGGTCTGTTCTTCTTATGTGGTATATCTGCCTTTTCCCAGCAAGACGATGATCATATTCACGATCTTTCACCCGCTCAAAAACAGATTGATTCCCTTATAAAGGCTACTACGGTAGACGAGGAACATGCAGAGAAATTCGGGAAGCTCGTCATACAGGATGATGGAGGGCGAATGAAGCCCATCAATACCTTTTCTTCCGAATTACTGCGAAAACTCAGTTTTAAAGACGACTATAAAAACCTGAATTCTGACCAGGTGCTGCTTTCCATGATGATGAATCCGCCGGCCTGGTACAATACAGACTTCATCGCTTTGGATAAGAAAGGTGCCAATGATAGTATAAGACACGTCATCGGTGTGCCTGAAGACCAGGATTATGTGAAAGCCACGGATTTCTTTGATGAGAAAGGGCAGTATAAACTGGCCAGTTATCTTGAGGATGCCTATGCGACCAACACCCCGGATAAATTTCAAAAAGATTTTAAGGATGTTGATCTTAGGTTAGGCCTGCTCAACAGGGCACTCAGTGGAGAGATCATCAAGGTCTTCCCACTGCTCAATGACGAAAATAATAAATGGATTTCTGCCACAGAGTTCAGGTCCGGATCATACCAGGTGGGGGATTCACTCTATGCTAATTTTGTCAGGAACGCAGTGCCCTATTACCTGATGACGCTTAGAGAAGCGACCAAAACCGGAGATTATTCAGAGGCCGACAAACTATTAGCGGCCTTTGAGCAGAACCAGAAGAATCACGGGCATGAAGTACTGCCTTCTGCCGAAAAGGTAGAAGCCGAGGTCATTTACAACAAGCTGGACATTTTTAACCGCTTGTATAAGTATTACGCCCTGGTTGGTCTGCTGATGTTCGTGGTATTGATTTTCCGCATCTTCAAGGATAGATCCCTGTGGCGTGTCGCGACCTATTTCTTTAAAGGAGTCATTCTGTTGTTCTTCGCTTGGCATACGGGCGGACTCATACTGCGCTGGTTTATATCAGGTCATGCTCCCTGGAGTGATGCGTATGAAAGTATCTTATACGTTTCCTGGGCTACCATGGGGATGGGACTCTTATTAGGCAGAAAAAGCGAGCTTACCATCTCAGCTTCTGCTTTCGTGACCAGTATGTTACTATGGATAGCTCACCAGAGCTGGGTAGACCCTTCTATTGCCAACCTGCAGCCTGTACTGGACAGTTACTGGCTGATGATCCACGTGGCTGTGATCGTGGCGAGCTACGGACCGCTTACCGTGGGAATGATCCTGGGTGTAGTGTCCTTGCTGCTGATGATCCTTACCAACCAAAAGAATAAAAAACGGATGTCTCATGCCCTAAAAGAGCTTACCATCATTAACGAGCTGGCGCTCACTGTTGGCCTTATTATGCTAACTATCGGTAACTTCCTGGGAGGACAATGGGCTAATGAGAGTTGGGGTCGTTACTGGGGATGGGACCCCAAAGAAACCTGGGCCCTGATCTCTATTATGATTTACGCTTTCGTGATCCACACAAGGCTGATCCCCGGACTAAGAGGCAGATGGACCTTTAATTTCTTGAGTATAATCGCTTTTGCAAGTATAATGATGACCTATTTCGGGGTAAACTTTTACCTGGCCGGATTGCACAGTTATGCCAGTGGTGCGCAGGTGATCACACCTTCATTCGTCTGGTATACAGTAGCCGGAGTAGGGGTGCTGGGAGCTTTTAGTTACTGGAGAAACGGTATCCATTACCCTAAGAAGAAATCAGTCAAAAAAAGCTGAGCCTTATTTTCCGCCGTTCGCTCTCAGGTCAGCGATGCACTGATCATCCAAAGATGGGATATTCCCACCGGTAAGCATGTCAACAATGCCCTCACCGGTCTCAGCGGTCCAGTACATGAGGCAATTCTCATTAGTACAATGTCTTCCGTGTTCAGTATCCTGGTGATTGGATTGTAGCGGTGCACCGGCATTCACTAAGCCCATGAGGTGGCCGAACTCATGGTTGAGTACAGTAGACTCTAATACGGTTTTGGAAGGGGAGAAGGGGCGATTGCTAAAATCCTGTATTGAAGATTCAAATAGCGCAAAAGAAGTATTTCTGAAGGCTACCCCCAATACGGTACCGTTCTCCGTATTTTCAGAATACTCAGCATCCAGGAAAATACCCCAGACCGCGATCTGGCGGCCATCATTATAAGCCGTTCTATGATTGTTTTCCAGGGTGACAATATCGTCAATACTGTAAAATTCTTTATTTCCGGACGGTATCTCATTTACAGATAGGCTAATACCCTGGGGTTTGTTCAGCCTGTTTTCAAGGAAATCTCTGAAGTTCTCAACGGTCTGCTGGCTGGGCTCCATTCCCGGCATGTACTGTATCTCAAGTTGTATGGATGTAAACGCCTTTTCAGAAAGTAAAGCTTCTGAAGAACTACCGGTACTCCGGCGGTTGGCATCCTTATCTATATTTTGCTGTTCCTGGTTGTCTATGCCCTCATTAATGGGCTGCATAGCATCTGTAGAACAGGAAGAATAAATTATGGATAGAAGTACAATGGCAATGATGTTCAGAGGAGATCTGAATAGGGTTGTCAGCTTCATAGTTAAAGATTGGGGTAACTCAATAACGGTCGTCCCTGCTAATTATTTTACTTAAAATATCGGTTCAAACGGCTGCAAAAGTCGTTTTTTTTATCGATTTTTCAAATAAATAAGCATCAAAGCTTTTGGTACCAGACATTTACACTTTCCAAGCTGCTCCCAATCAGGGTATTGTTCCTGAGGGTACCACCACATTCAAAGCCCAGTTTGCTAAGCGTAATATTTCTGCCGTAAGACGTGGCTCTTGCCTGAACACATATCGATTTGAGCGACCTTTCCTTTGCGCTAGCAATCATTTCTTCTACCAGGTAGTAAGAGAGGTTTTGCCCCCTGTGATTAGGATGCGAGGCAAAATCTGAGATCTCTGCGTGCACCAGTTCAGGATAGACGTACATTCTTGCGGTCTCAACCAGCTTGCCCTCTTCAAAGATCCCAAAATATACCGCTCCTTTATTGAAGCCCTCGTCTACTTGCTTTTCAAATCGGGAAGGGTAGGGGTAGTCAAGGTAAGCGGCCTTATAAAGAGCGATCAGTGATTCCCTGTCCTT
>JABDLH010000297.1 GCA_013003145.1 Flavobacteriaceae bacterium
TTACTGACCCACCACCCTGAAGAACGGGAGGGGCTCTTTAATTTTGCCGGGCATATTCACCCTGCTGTTAAGATCAGGGGCCAGGGGAGGCAATCCATGAGGTTACCCTGTTTCTTTAAAGGTCCCCGGCAGATGATACTGCCTGCCTTCGGCACCTTTACAGGGATGCATACCCTGGAACAGAAAAAAGAGAACGAGGTATTCGCCATTGCAGAGGATCAAGTCATAAAATTATGATATAGCGCTTTGGAACCCCTTGTTTAGCAGTTATATTTGCACAAATTTTCTCCGTTGACCCAGTCCAGTATCAAGGAATTATACCACAAGTCACCCGAACTCGGGTTACTTAAGGATGCCATAGACCTGCCGGTACATCCTATCAGGGTGAAAGGTTTAACCGGGTCTTCCCTATCGTTCCTCAGCGCAGCACTTTATAAGGAGAGTGAATTACCCTTTTTGTTCATCTTTAACGACAAGGAGGAAGCTGCTTACCACCTCAACGACCTTGAACTGATGGTTGGCAAGAACGAGGTATTATTCTACCCGGGCAGCTACAGGCGCCCCTACCAGATAGAGGAAACAGACAATGCTAATGTACTGCTCAGGGCAGAGGTGCTGAACAGGATCAATTCTCGTAAGAAACCGGCGATCATTGTCTCCTACCCGGACGCCTTGTTTGAAAAAGTGGTCACCAGGAAGGAACTGGATAAGAACACCTTGAAAATAAAGTTGGGAGACCAGCTATCCCTGGATTTCCTGAACGAGGTGCTATTTGAATACCACTTCCAAAGAGTGGACTTTGTATCCGGACCGGGTGAATTCTCCGTGAGGGGTGGAATTGTCGATGTCTTCTCATTTTCACATGACGAGCCCTACCGCATAGAATTCTTCGGGGATGAAGTAGATAGCATACGCACCTTTGACGTCGCCACTCAACTCTCTACAGAACCGGCGAAGAAGATCACCATAATCCCTAACGTTGAGCATAAACAACTGACGGAATCACGGGTAAGTTTCCTGAAATATATTTCGGCCAAGACCGTGATCATGATCCAAAGGCCCCAGGCGGTATTTGAACGTATAGATGATTTCTACAAAAAGGCGGAGGCTTCTTATAAGGAACAGGAAGGAGAAGTACGCCGGCTTTCCCCCTCAGAATTATTCCTGAATTCAGACCTGCTGAAGAAAGAACTCAGGGAATTCAAACATATACAGTTCGGTGATGCCACACCCGGGGAAACCAAAAGCATGAAGGCCGAGTGGGAAGAGCTTGGACAATCGATGACCGAGGTGGAATTCCGCACAAAACCTCAACCGTCTTTCAATAAGAAATTTGATCTGCTGATCGCCAACCTGAATGAAAATGAGGAGAAAGGCTATCGCAATTTTATTTGCTGCGCTTCGGAACAACAAGCCAAACGACTCCATGATATTTTCGAAGAAGTAGACGGGAAGGTGCATTACCAGACCCTCGTTTTCCCGATTTATCAAGGCTTCGTTGACGAGGATCTGCAAGTAGCCTGCTATACAGATCACCAGATTTTTGAGCGTTACCATAAATTCCACCTGAAGAATGGCTATGCCAAGAAACAGGCCATAACGCTGCAAGAATTAAATAAGCTGGAGATAGGGGATTACGTGACCCACATTGATCACGGGATAGGGGTGTTTGGCGGCCTGCAGAAAATTCAAGTGGAAGGTAAAATGCAGGAGGCCATCAAACTGCAGTATAGTGACCGCGATATCCTCTATGTGAGCATACATTCCCTTCACAAAATATCTAAATACAACGGCAAGGACGGAACCAGTCCGAAGATCTATAAATTAGGGTCAGCGGCCTGGAAAAACCTTAAACAGAAGACCAAATCCCGGGTTAAGAAAATCGCTTTTGACCTCATACAGGTCTATGCCAAGCGACGTTTGGAAAAAGGTTTTCAATACCACCCGGACAGCTACCTGCAGCACGAGTTAGAGGCTTCCTTTATCTATGAAGACACCCCGGATCAAAGCAAAGCTACGGACGACATCAAGAGCGACATGGAGAGCCAGCGCCCCATGGACAGGCTGGTGTGTGGAGATGTAGGCTTCGGAAAGACAGAAGTAGCCATCCGCGCAGCTTTTAAGGCTGTAGATAACGGTAAACAAGTTGCCGTCTTGGTTCCAACGACCATCCTGGCATTCCAGCATCACCGGACCTTTTCGGAAAGACTTAAAGAGATGCCGGTAAGCGTAGATTACCTCAACCGCTTCCGGACCGCCAAAGAGAAGAAAGATGTCTTGGAGCGCCTTACGGAAGGAAAGATAGACATTATCATAGGCACGCATCAACTGGTCAATAAGCAGGTGAAATTTAAAGACCTGGGACTGTTGATCGTGGATGAAGAACAGAAATTTGGCGTATCTGTCAAGGACAAATTAAAATCGATCAAGGAGAATGTAGATGTACTGACCCTTACCGCTACACCAATTCCCCGCACCCTGCAATTCAGCCTGATGGCGGCCAGGGATTTGTCTGTTATCAATACCCCTCCACCCAACCGTTACCCCATAGAAAGCCAGGTTATCGGCTTTAGTGAAGAAACCATCAGGGATGCCATCAGTTACGAGATCGAAAGAGGGGGGCAAGTCTATTTTATCCATAACCGGATAGAGAATATCAAAGAAGTTGCCGGAATGATACAGCGGTTGGTGCCACACGCAAAGGTTGGTGTCGGCCACGGGCAGATGGAGGGCAAGAAACTGGAGACCCTGATGCTGGCATTCATGAATGGCGAATTTGATGTGCTTGTGTCCACCACCATTGTGGAAAGTGGTCTTGATGTCACCAATGCGAATACCATCTTTATCAATAATGCCAATAATTTTGGACTAAGCGACCTGCACCAGATGAGAGGACGCGTCGGACGGAGTAATAAAAAGGCGTTCTGCTATTTTATCACTCCGCCTTACGAGGCTATGACAGCCGAAGCCCGGAAACGTATACAGGCACTGGAGCAGTTCACGGAACTGGGTAGTGGATTCAATATCGCCATGAAGGACCTGGAAATCCGTGGAGCGGGTGACATCCTGGGAGGAGAACAGAGTGGCTTTATCAATGATATCGGTTTTGAAACCTACCAGAAGATCCTTGCCGAGGCAATAGACGAGCTTAAGGAAAATGAATTCAAGGACCTATATGAAGAAGTGGAAGGTCCTAAGCGAGATTATGTCAAAGATGTACAGATCGACACGGATTTTGAGCTGTTATTCCCGGACGATTATGTGAACAGTACTACAGAACGCCTCAACCTGTACACCCAATTAAACAACATCGAGGACGAATCAGCACTGTCTGAATATGAACAACAACTGATCGATCGCTTTGGTGAAATACCTTCCCAGGTTGAAGACCTGTTGAATTCTGTAAGGATTAAATGGATTGCTAAGGAGATCGGCCTTGAAAAAGTGGTAATGAAAAAAGGTAAGCTGATCGGCTATTTTATTTCAGACCAACAATCCGGTTTCTACCAATCTGACCGATTCACAAGGGTATTACAATTTGTACAATCACATCCCCAGCAGTGCAAGATCAAAGAAAAAGATACCCGCAAGGGCCTTAGACTTTTACTAGTTTTTGAAAGGGTGTCTACCATCTCCAAAGCATTCCAGGCCATCAGGCCATTAGAGGCGAGCGCCATGGCAAGTACCACAGGTTAAAGCATTTTAAGATCCTTGATGGTCTTAAATGCCACATCTACCTGGTCATCATTCACCAGGATGGTAAATTCGTTGGTGGTAGAGATCACTTCGTATAAAACAATTCCCTCCCAGGCCAACCTCTGGAAAATAAAGTAATAGATCCCCGGTACCTGGGTATTCTCTGCAGGAAGCTTTACGGTTATGGATGAGAGGTTTTCCGACTTTTGCGTACATTTCTCGTTCTTGAACAATTGCTCCACGGTATCATCAAGGGTATTGCTTACCACTATATTCAATTCGTTTACCCCTCTTGAGGAGGTATAGAAAACATCTTTATTCTTGTTTACCGTCTCTAACAGTTCCGTTTGATTTTCAAGAATACTGTCTGAAACCAGGAAGGTAAAATCTGTCAGGGAAGATCTTACAGTAATTTCCCCTATTTCTTTGAGCACCTTTATGATCCGGTGGGTAGCCCGGAATTCCATATCCCCTGAAAGCCGTTTCAGGGCCATCACGATAGCGCCATTCCTAACTTCCTTTCCCAATTCTTCCTCGATCTCGGGTTTAACGATGCGCGATAAGGAAGTCAGGTTGATAATTCCCTGGGCCAGGGCACTCTGGAGAAATGGTTTTTTCTTGATATACTGCTCAACAACAGAGGAT
>JABDLH010000005.1 GCA_013003145.1 Flavobacteriaceae bacterium
AGGGAGACCCGGGAACCGACCCTAGTCTGTATGCTTTAGAACCAGGAAATATTTATGCCATTACCCGTGCAGCAGATACCTACTGGTGGGATGAAGTGACCAGGTCCGCTCCTATTGTAAGTCACCAGGTTTCAGCATCGGGTGCTACAGAGAACGCACGCTACGCCTTTAACCTGGGATATTTCTCTCAAGATGCTATCACCAAGTTTGTGAGCTATGACCGTGTGTCATTACGAGCGAATACTGAATTTAAGGCCTTGGAGAACCGCCTGACCGTCGGAGAGAATTTCACGGTTTCTTTCGATAACCGAAAAGGAGGATTCGGTAATAACGAGGAACAGAATGCTGTTTCCGGTTCTTACAAACACCATCCACTGCTACCGGTCTATGACATCGCCGGTAACTTTGCTGGTAGCCGGGGGGCTAACCTGGGAAATAATTTTAACCCTTTTGCAGTACTTTCCAGGGCACAGGATAACCGTCGTTACCGACTACGTACTTTTGGAAATGTATTTGCTTCATACGATATAATCCCGGAACTCCAGGTAAAAACGAGTTTTGGTATTGATGCCAATGTACAGCGGGAAAGGCAACTTGGGAGACCTCAGCCCGAATATGTTGAGGGTAACTTCATCAACAGCTCTACTGCCCGGGAGGCTTACGAATACCAGTGGGTATGGAACAGTGTATTGAGCTATAGCAAGACGTTTAAAGAGCTCCATAAATTTGATGCTTATGTCGGGGTTGAAGCTATTCAGCAGTTTGGTGAGGTATTCGGGGCAAGCCGGCAGCGGTTCGCTTTTGAAACTACCGATATCCTGAGCTACCTTGACCTGGGAGACGCCACAACGGCCTCTAACTACGGTAGCGTATTTAAAGATTATACGTTGTTCTCAGAATTCGGTAAACTGAACTACAGCTACGACAACAGGTACCTTGCACAATTTATTCTTAGGAACGATGCTTCTTCCCGGTTTCTATCGGCCTCTCAGAACGCTATCTTCCCAGCATTTAGTTTAGGTTGGAGGATCTCTGATGAGTCCTTTTTCCAGGATGCCCTACCTTTTATAGACAATGCCATGTTACGATATGGTTGGGGTAAAACAGGTAACCAGGCCATTGGTGATTATAATGCTTACACCACCTATCGCTCCAATATCTTCAATGCAGGATACCCTATAGACGGATCTGCCGGCTCACCGACAATTGGGTTTGATGTACAGAGTTTCGGAAACCCGAATGCACAATGGGAAACCACCACCTCTAATAACATCGGTCTTGATTTAGCCATGTTTGATAACAAGGTAAACTTTGCCTTAGACCTATGGAACAGGGTGACCACAGATATGTTATTCAGGGTACCGATTACCTTCTCTGCGGGTGACGCAGCTGCACCCTCATTTAACGTAGGGCAAATGACGAACAAGGGAATCGATCTAAACCTGACATTCTCTGATTCTAAAGGAGATTTCGGGTATAGTATCAACGGAAACCTATCGGCTTATAAGAATACAGTTGACAGATTGGATGAGAGTGCAGATACACGATTCTTCGGGTACTCTTCCCGGGTTCCGGCACTAACGGTCTCACAGGCCGGTTCTCCAATTTCATCATTCTATGGATTTAAGACTGTTGGAATCTTTCAATCACAGGCAGAGGCGGATGCCTGGCCTACCTATGGGTCTTATAATGCACCGGGGAAATTCAAAGTTGCGGATATCAATGGAGATGGCGTAATCGACGATGCTGACAGAACTATCATCGGAAGCCCTCACCCAGATTTCACTTATGGAATCAGTCTTGACCTCAACTACAAGAACCTGAGTTTAAATATCTTTGGTAATGGATCTGAAGGCAATGACATTTACAATTATGTACGTTATTTTGCCGATTTCAATACCTTCCAGGGTAACCGGTCCAACAGGGCACTTTACGACGCCTGGCAGCCGAGCAATCCTTCGGCTCCCCAGAGCGAGTGGGTAGCCGCCAACCCGAATGCCTCTGCACCTATCATGGATGCCAATGACCAGGTAAGTAGCCGCCCATCTTCATACTTTATTGAAGACGGAAGTTATTTCAGGATCAAGAATGTACAATTGACCTATAATTTCACCGAGGAAATTTTATCTAAATTAGGGCTTGCAACCGCACAGTTGTATGTACAGGGACAGAACCTGCACACCTTTACAAAATACAGCGGACTAAACCCGGAAATCCAGGCTGGGACAGAGAGTGACCCTACCCTTGGTTTTGACGGAGGATATATGCCCGTAGCGAGGACGATCACCCTTGGCTTTAATGTATCCTTCAAATAATTAAAAAAAACGCATCAGATACTTGATATTATGAAAAGAATCAAAACAATAATTTCGGTTTTTGCCTCCCTGGGATTCCTAGCCTTGGGATGTAACGATGAGTTCCTGACAAGGGAACCACAGGGCCAGTTCAGTACCAATAGCCTTAACAGCGAAGATGGGATTGAAGGAATACTTATAGGAGCCTATAAAATGTTGAACGGTCTTGGATTAGACGGACAGGCAGCCTGGAACAATGATGTACAGAATTGGGTCTTCGGGGGAATTCCTTCTGACGATGCCCTGAAAGGTACAGATGCCGGGGATCAACCTGAGCAATCGTTTATAGAAGCTTATGACTTCCAGTCCTTTAACGGGCATATCACCAACAAATGGAGAGGGCTTTATAAAGGAGTCGCGCGAACTAATGATGTGATTACTTCATTAGAAAATGCCGAGTCTATCAGTGAGGACAGGAAGATACAGATCAATGCCGAGGCGCGTTTCTTAAGAGGTTTCTTTCATTTTGAGGCCAGGAAGATGTGGAGGATGCCTCCTTATATCGGGGATGATGTCTACGATATTAATGATGTAGAAAGTACCAAAGTTCCTAATGATCGTGAGATCTGGCCACTGATCGAAGCGGATTTTGCTGCTGCGGCAGATGTTTTACCAGATAGCCAGACAGACCTGGGAAGACCAAGCAGATGGGCAGCTTTGGCTTTCCTGGCAAAAGCAAAAATGTACCAGGGTTGGACTTCAGATGGCGCTGCCAATATCAGTAAGTTACAAGAAGCAAAGGTTATCCTGGATGAGATTGTAAATTCAGGTCAATTTATGCTTGTCGATGATTTTGAAGAGAATTTCCTGGTTGCAACAAGGAACAATGCAGAATCTATCTTTGAAATCCAGTACGCCATAAGCAGCTCCAATGACCAGGCTTCTAACCAGGGTGTTGGCCTTGCCCATCCTTATACCGATCCTTGGGGATGTTGCGGTTTCTACCAGGTATCACAGAACTTAGTTAATGCTTATAAAACGGAGAATGGCCTACCGCAGTTAGACAATTTTGACAATAATGATGTGACCTGGGAAACAGAGTATACCGGTACCCTGGACCCAAGGCTGGACCATACCGTGGGGAGACCCGGAATTCTTTATAAAGGATTCAAGATATACCAAACTGATTTTGTTCGGGATCTATCCTACGCAGGTCCGTATTTCTCCAAGAAACACGTAGCCGAACCCGAAGCATTCGGAGTCGGAGGCTGGGGGAACCTCTCTGCCAACAATTACAGGATCATGCGTTATGACATGATTTTGCTTTGGCTTGCAGAGGCAGAAGTTGAACTCGGTAACCTGGAACGCGCCAGGGAATTGGTCAACATTATCAGGAGTCGCGCCGCCAACCCTGTAGGCTTTGTTCCCAAGGCCACACAAGGGGCAGACAGGAATGATTACACCATAGTTGAGGGAGAAGCTGCTGCCAATTACGATATCGCTACCTATGATACTCCATGGACAGACCAGGACATGGCTAGAAAAGCAGTTCGTTTTGAAAGTCGATTGGAGTTCGCCATGGAAGGACATCGCTTTTTTGACCTGCAGCGATGGGGAGTGTCTGCAGAAGTATTGAATGCTTACCTGGCCAGTGAAGCCGAGCATCGCACCTACCTGGAAGGCAAAAGTTTTACACCAAATAAGAACGAATATTACCCAATACCAATTGAAGCTATTGACCGTTCTTACCTGAATGGAGAACCGACTTTAACTCAGGATCCGGCCTATTAATAAATAGGTAGACGATAGACTTTGAAATATAAAGGGGGCAAATAGTCCCAAATTTACAGATAAAGCCATAGGGAGTTAAAATCTCCTTCATGGCTTTATTTTTTATAGGGTGTTATCTTATATTTGGGGAGCAAACCAGCACCTCAACTACTGCAACCAACCCATTTAATGACCCTCTTATGAGAAAATTAAGCCTGTTTTCTTTCCTTATCATTTTTATTTGTTCCTGTGAAGAAGAGCCTGAGACCTTATTTACGCTCAGATCAGCAGATGAGACGGGGATCACATTCAACAACCAAATTGTTGAGACCGACAGCGCGAATATCCTTACCGAAGAATATATTTTTAACGGGGGAGGCGTAGGCGTTGGCGATTTCAATGGCGATGGTCTACCCGATCTATTCTTTTCAGGAAACCAGGTCCCCAACCAATTGTATCTCAACCAAGGTGAGTTTAAATTCCGGGATGTTTCAAGTGAAGCAGGGATAATGGCGGAGGATCGATGGAATACAGGGGTGACCGTGACCGATATCAATACGGATGGCCTCCCGGATATCTATGTTTGTTCTGCCCGGGAAGAAGGAAAGGAAAAAAGGGCTAACCTGCTTTTCATCAACCAGGGAAATAACGACAAGGGAATTCCCGTATTCAAGGAATCTGCGGCTGAATACGGCGTTGATGATTCCAGCAACAGTATGGGGGCTGCATTTTTTGATTATGACAAGGATGGCCACCAGGATCTTTATGTCCTGAATAACGAACAGGTTCATGTGCTCCCCACCAATTACCGGACAAAAATTACCGATGGAACGGCAATCAGCAATGACCGCTTATTTCATAATAACGGTGATGGAACCTTTACCGATGTCACGCAGGAAGCGGGAATCACCATAGAGGGATTTGGATTAGGGATTGCCATTGCAGACCTCAATTACGATGGATGGCCTGATATTTATATCACCAACGACTACCTTACCAATGACCTGCTCTATATCAACAATGGAGACGGAACATTCAGGAACGATATCAAAGAACGGATCAGGCACCAAAGCAAGTTTTCCATGGGTTCTGATATTGCCGACTATGACAATGATGGTCTCTTAGATATCATCACCCTGGACATGTTGGGCGAGACGAACAGCCGAATGAAAACCACTATAGGGAACAACCCTTACATCACAACAATTATGAACCGGAAGTGGGGTTATGAAGAACAATACAGCCGCAATATGCTTCATAAGGGAAATGCAGCGGACCTGCCATTCAGTGAAATAGGATTGATGGCCGGAGTTGCGAAGACTGACTGGAGCTGGTCGCCACTTTTTATGGATGTTGATAATGACGGTTACAGGGACCTGCTGATCACAAATGGATTTCCCAGGGACATTACGGATAAGGATTTTGGTGATTTCCGTGTTGGGGTGAGCCGTTTCCTGAGCCCTAAAGATATCCTGGATTCCATCCCAATCGTTAAGATCCCGAACTACGCTTACAGGAATAAGGGTGATTGGACATTTGAGGACAGCGGGAATGACTGGGGCCTGAACATCCCATCTTTCTCAAACGGAGCTGTGTTTGCCGACCTGGACCTCGATGGCGACCTGGATTACGTAGTGAATAATATCAACGATCCTGCATTCGTATTTGAAAACAGGCTTGACCAACGAGCTGACGGTGCCAATTACCTTAATATACGTCTAAAAGGTCCCAAGAGTAATCCGATGGGATTAGGTGCGAAATTACGACTGAAGGCCAGTGATGATCTGGTACAATACCATGAGCAACAGGTGACCAGGGGATATATGTCTTCTGTAGAGGACCTGATCCACTTTGGAACTGGGGCGCATAAACAATTAGAGCAACTGGAAATCTGGTGGCCGGACGGGAGATACCAGGACTTAGGTAACCTGAAAGCCAACCAGACCCTTGTCATCTCCTACGCGGATGCTATTACAGGAGAGCAGCAGACAGGACCAAAACCGTTCCGGGATTCCAAGCAGATACTCACCGAAGTTCCCAGAGAAAACGGATTGGCTTTTAAGCACCAGGAACAGGATATGATCGATTTTAATATTCAAAGAATCCTTCCACATAAACTGACCCAAAACGGACCAGACATGACAGCGGGAGATATGAATGGTGATGGCCTGGAGGATTTTATCATCGGTGGATCTAATGGTCATTCCCCTACCCTATTTTTTCAACAAGCGGATGGGGCCTTTATACAGCAGCCATTATTTACGGATAAAAAAGACCTGGAATACGAAATAGAAAGCATGGCCTTGTTTGACCTTGATAATGACCAGGACCTGGATCTTTACCTTGTCTCCGGAAGCAATGAATTTGAGAGGGAAAGTAAGCATTATGCAGATCGTCTTTTTATCAATGACGGTAGTGGTAATTTCAGTTATGCCGAACATCTAATGCCTGTAATTAACGCCAGCGGATCCGTGGTTACCGCTACGGATTTTGACGGGGATGGATATACTGATCTTTTTGTGGGAGGCCGCACTCCCATAGGCAGGTATCCCTTACCGGAAAAGAGTTTCCTTTTACGTAACAACAAGGGCCAGTTAGAAGATGTAACCGCTGCCAAAGCCCCCGGTCTTTCTAACATTGGCATGGTTACCGATGCGGTGTGGGCAGATATTGACGGTGATCAGCGAAACGACCTAATTCTCGTGGGTGAATTTATGGGTGTCACCATCTTCAGGAATGATGGTAATACCCTCAATCAATTAAAAGGCACAGGGCTGGAGGAAGAAAAAGGGTGGTGGCAATCCATAGCATCTGCGGATATGGATACTGATGGCGATATAGATTTCATTGTCGGGAATTTAGGTTCCAACAATTTTTACCAGGCCAGTAAGGATCGGCCGGTTTCTGTGCTGGCCAAGGATTTTGACAATAATGGCAGTGTAGACCCGGTTATGTTCGCATATTTTAAGAATGACGAAGGGGAATACGAATCTTTCCCGGTTCATTTCTGGGGAGACCTTTACGGGCAAAGCCCTTTATTCCGTAGTAAATTCGATTTCTTTAAGGATTATGCGAAAGCCACCCAGGATAACCTGTTCAAAGATCGAGAGTTAGAAGGAGCGGTTCACCTCAAAGCAACCACGGATAAGAGCATCTACATCGAAAATAAAGGCGATGGCACCTTTAAAATAAAACCGCTTCCCAAAGAAGCACAATTAGCCCCCGTAACAGACTTATTGATCGCAGACCTGGATGAAGACGGGAATAAGGACTTGTTGTTAATTGGGAATGACTACGGGAACGAACCTTTTATAGGGAAATACGATGCCTTTAATGGATTATTGCTAAAGGGAGACAGCAAGGGAAATTTTACCGCCGTACCGACACCTGAAAGTGGATTTGCAGTCACCGGTGATGCTAAATCACTCATTCGTATAAAGGGTGTGGATAAGAGCTATAAATAC